>JAYUBA010001027.1:0-4359 GCA_043741075.1 Frigoriglobus sp. | reverse complement strand
GGCTATTCCCGGTGACCCCTTCGGGATCCGAAGAGGGCTGCTCTTGGACCCCGAAGGGGTCACCGTGTAATAGCCAGGGGTTTCAACCCCTGGCGCGTTGGGCGATCACGTCACTTCTGCAGCGCTTGCACGATGCGCTCGAAGTCGTCGTTGGAGTCGAAGCCGATCACGATCTGGCCCTTGTCCTTCGCCTTCACCCGGATCTCGATTCGCACCGCGAGCCGCTGCCGCAGGTCGTCCTCCAGCCCCTTCACATGGGCGGTCTTCTCGACCGTCTCCCGAGGCTTGTGAGCGAGCAGGGCCGCGGCCTCGTGCAGCGCCGCCATCTTGCTCTGCTTGATGACCACTTCCAGCGCGTGAACCGAGTAGTTCTTGAGCATCGCGTCGCGGGCGAACGCGACCATCAGGTCGAGGTCCAAGACGCTCTTCAGCACCTTCGCGTGGCCCATCGTGAGCTGGCCGTTCCGCACCGCGATCTGAATCTCTTCGGGCAGGTTCAGAAGGCCGACCAGGTTGCTGATGCTGCTCCGGTCGATGCCCAGCCGCGCGCCGAGCTGGTCCTGCGTCATCGCGTACTTGTCCATGTACTCCTTGAACCCCTTCGCCTTCTCGACGGGGTTCAGGTCCGAGCGCTGAATGTTCTCGACGAGGGCCGCTTCGAACACCTGCTGGTCGTCGAACGCGACGAGGTGAACGGGCACCTCGGCCAGCCCGGCCTCCTTCGCGGCGCGGAGGCGGCGCTCGCCGGCGATGAGCTGGTAGCCGTCGGCGACCTTCCGCACCACGAGCGGTTGCAGCACGCCGTGGTTCTTGATGCTCGCGGTGAGCGCCGCGAGTTCGTCGCCGTCGAACTGCTTGCGCGGCTGGTACGGGTTGTTCCCGATCTTCTCGACGGGGAGCTTGCAGACGGTCGCGTCGGCGGCCGGCGGGAGCAAGGCGTCGCCGAGGAGGGCGTTCAGCCCGCGGGCCAGCCGGGGCTTGGCGGTCGCTTCCATGCGATGATCTCCGGTATCGGTCGGTTCGTGCGGGGTCATAGCAATCTCCGCGGTGGTGAGAAGTGGAATCCGACGGGGCAAGACGGGCACCGTTCCACGTGGAACGTCAGCGGTTGTTAGAACGACATGCGGGTCGGGACGGGAATGTTAATCTGGGTAGACGTTCCACGTGGAACGTTCGGTGCAAGCGGGGGAACCAGTAGGGACTTTCAACCTCCTCGTGCAAGCGTGTCTGTTATTTCTTGCCCTCTCCCGCAAGGGGAGAGGGCAAGAAGAGAACCACCAACCCCCACGCACACAACGGATCGATCGCTGAGTTTTCTTGCCCTCTCCCCTTGCGGGAGAGGGTGGCGAGTCTTCGAGCCGGGTGAGGGGTGAAACGTTAGCCCATCCGAGGCGCCACCCCTCACCCGTCGGCGAAGCGCCGCCACCCTCTCCCGCAAGGGGAGAGGGCCAGAAACAGACTCTTCAGCGCCTCCCGATCAGGCGCGCGAACCGCCCCAAATCCCAGTCTGACAGGTCGCGAAGAAAGTGGCCTTGTCGGTGGCGAGAAATCTGAACTCCGATCCGCCCCGCTGGGAGCAAGGACCGGAACCCTTGCTGCCAGCACGACGCGCCGACGGACCGGAACCCGAAGGCGCGTCGTCCGGGTCAGCAATGACCCGCCGGAGAAGAGGTGTCGAGGAACGCTCCCGCCCGCGCGGCTCGCCCGCGCACGCACTCGGCGGACAGCAACTCCACACCAACCGGAACGCGCGAACGCTGCAAGCGAGCCGTGGGTTCATCCCCGCGGTCCGCGAGCGACATTCGCGCGCCTTTCCAACCTGGTTTGTGCAGGAGCGATGCGCATGGACGCGACTCGAGGCCCGATTCTGTTTCGCTGCGACGGCACCACGGAGGCCGGCTGGGAGCCGTTCTACCAGTGCCTCTCGCTCGCCGCCGCCCTTCAACGCCGGCGGCGCGGCACCCACTTCCTCAGCTACCTCGACCCGCTCTCGCTGGCGACCGTCATCAACCGCGGCAACAACGACTGGGTGCCGACCGAGCGCCGCATCGGCGACGACGGCGACCTCCAGGCGACCATCGCCCAGGTGCGGAAGATGAACGCCGCCGCGGTGGTGGTCGCGGGCGACGGGTACAACGCGGACTACCTCCGCGAGCTGAAGAAGACCGGCGCGCTGGTGATGGCGTTCGACTCGACCGCGGACCTGACGTTCGCGGCCGACCTGGTGGTGAACCCGTTCCTGTACCCGACGCGGAAGGCGTACCGCGTCGATCCGGGGTGCCAGCTCCTGCTCGGCCACCGCTACGCGCTCTGCCGCGGCATCTTCCGCCGGCAGCGCACGATCCGCGCGACGGAGCCGCCGACCCCGTTCCGCGCCCTCGTGGCGATGGGCGACGACGACCTCGGGGGCGAAGCCGTCACCCGCACGCAGCAACTCCTTGAGATGGAGAAGGTGTCGAAGGTGACGGTCGCGGCCCGCACGCACCACCCGCGGTACGACGACATCCTCGAACTGGCCGACGCCAGCGACGGGAAGGTCGAAGTGGTGACGGAGACGAAGGAGCTGATGACGCGACTGGTCCGCGTCCACTTCGCGCTGACCGCGGGCGACGGCTGGTCGCCGGAACTGTGCGTGGTGGGCGTGCCGCAACTGATCCTGAGCCAAACGAAGCGGCACGCGGGCAACGGCAAGAAGCTGGACGAGGACGGCGTCGCGACCTACCTGGGCAACGCGGCGGACGTGACCTTCGACCAGTTGAAGGAGGCGGTGGACATCCTCCTGGACGACCCGATGGAGCGGAAGGGGATGACGCGCTGTGCCCGCAACACGTTCGACGGTCGCGGCCCGGACCGGATCGTGAACGGCCTGGAGATCATGCTGCACGGCCCGGCCCGCAAGCGCGCCGCGAGCGCGGCCCCGCTGAAGGTCGCGGCGTGATGGCGGAGGAATTGGTTTTGAGCCGCGGAGCGGCGGCAGATGGTAGCCAGGGGTGGAGCGAGCGCTTCGCGAGCGCAACCCCTGGAACCGACGCAAACAATGAATAAGCCCCGTAGGGGCGGCAGAACCTCCCGCGTTCTGCCGCCCCTACGGGGCTTTCGGTTTTCTCCTGGTGTGTACCAGGGGTTGCGCTCACTTCGTTCGCTCCACCCCTGGCTACCATCGGTCGCCCCTCCGGGCTGAAGAGGCGCTTGTGAACGCAGTCCCGGCCCGTTACCCTCGCAAGGGAGAAGGGTCGGAACTGCTGGTTTCCACTCGAGCGCGGAGAGAGCGATATGGGTGCTGATGCGTTCCACGTTTGCTACGGCGTCCGCCGAGAGGTGGATGTCGCCGACGCCAAAACCGTGGAACTTCTGGAGCAGAGACGCCATCCTTTGCAGATTTCCGCCCGACAGCACCAGCTTCGGTGTTGGTGGGGTGCGACGATCGACGAGCGGCGTTTCTTTGTTCTCGTCGGTCGGATAATCGGTCACTTCGGCTGGGAAGGGGAACCGGCAGGCCACCTTTCCGATGTCGAGGCTACGGCAGTAATGGCAGAGACGGCCGAGCGACTGCGAGGCGCAGGAATCGAAGGGCAACCTGCCTGGCACTTCCAGTTTGAGCCGGATCGGTGAGGCAGTCCTACCTCACCCGCGCCAACTTCACTCGTCCAAGCACACCAGTTCTTCCGACATCCCCTTCTCATTCACCCTTCTGGTATCCTCACACCACCCTTGTGAGGAGTCTTCGCTATGACCAAGGACGACGTTGCCGACGCGCTCGACGAGATCGGCACCCTACTCGAACTGAAGGGCGAGAACGCCTTCCGCACCAACGCGTACCACAACGCGGCGCGGGTCGTTCAGCAACTCCCCGGCGACCTCAATCAAATGGTCGCGGAGGGGAAACTCGAAGAGGTCCGCGGGATCGGCGACGCGCTCGCGGAGAAGATCACCACGCTCGTCACCACCTGCGCGCTGCCGTACCTCGAAGAGCTGCGCGCCTCCGTGCCCGCCGGGCTGGTGCAGATGCTACGCCTGCCGGGCATGGGGCCGAAGAAGGTGAAAGCGCTTCACGAAACGCTTCAGATCGACACCATCGAGAAGCTGAAGGCCGCGTGCGAAGCGGGGGAAGTGGCGAACCAGAAGGGGTTCGGCGCGAAGACGCAGCAGAAGATTCTCGACGGCATCGCGTTCATGGACACGGTCGGCCACCGCGTCCGCATCGACCTTGCACTTCCCTTAGGGTTGGCGCTCCTGGAGCAGATTCGCGGGTTCCCCGGCGTCATCCGCTCGGAACTGTGCGGCAGCCTTCGCCGCCGCAAGGAGACGACCGGCGACATCGACATTCTGGTGAGCAGCAAAAACCCGCAGCCGATCATG
>JAYUBA010001026.1:0-4365 GCA_043741075.1 Frigoriglobus sp. | reverse complement strand
CGCGCGGATGATCGCGCGGTCCCGGGCCGAGCGCGTCGCGAGCCACGCCGGGAAGTCGATGCGGAAGGCGACCTGGACGGGAACGGCCGACCGGGTGTTCTCGGCCAGAGCGACCGCGAGCGGGTTGCCCGTCGCCGGCTCGCACGCCGGCAGCCTCTCACAGGTGAACCCCAACCGGGCCTGAGCGGCCGGGTTCATCGCGTCTTTGGCCCGGCACATCCCGCAGAGCCGACGGCCGTTGCGAACCGCGAGGACGGCGTAGGCCGCGAGCGCGCTCGGGAAGTCCCGGACGTCCTTGCCCCGCGCCCACAGGAGGCGCGTCCACTTGAGGCCGTAGGCGAGCGCCTCCTGGTGCAGGTCGTCGCGCGCGTGAACGCAGCGGACGAACCGGAACTGGATCTGCGCGTGGCGGAGGACGGTGGGTAGAACCGCGAGAAACGCGGCGTCCGCGGGGTGTGGTGCGGGCATGACCCTCTCCCTTCGTTGTGAAGAACCGGGAGCGCCTGCGGAGTGCAGGCGCGGGCCGGAGCGTAGGAGGGGTCAAGCGGTGCGGGAAGGAACGAGGGCGCCCGCGGGCGGGTCGATGGCCGGCAGAGATCTCTGCCGCGCCGGTGCCCGAAGGCGGGGAGGTGAGTTTCCGGATCGGCCACCCCTGCTACGCTCTCCCGCGATGGACACGACAGACATCCACGCGGCGGCGAAGCAGTACGCGGAGCGCGGCTGGCCGATCATCCCGCTGCGGGGGAAGGTGCCCGCGGTCCGCGGGTGGCAGCAGTGGGTGGCCGACGAAGCGAATGTCTTGCTGTGGTTCGGGCGGCGCGGCTGCAACATCGGACTGAATCCGGCCGCAGCGGGCTACATCGTTGTCGATACTGACACGGAGGAAGCGGACGCCTGGGTGCGCACGCACTTACCGGAGACACCCATGATGGTCCGCACCGGCAGTGGTTCGGCGCACCGGTACTACGCGGCCCCGCCGCGCAAGGAGATCCGCAACCGGCAGGGCTGGAACGGTATTCCGGGTCTCGACATCCGCGGCAGCCCTGGCCCGGTCGTCCTCCCACCCTCGATCCACCCAGAGACGGGACGACTGTACCTCTGGGTTGGCGAAATTCGGCTTCCCGAAGGGCTCCCCCGGTTTTCGCCAGCGTGGGTGTACCGGCGAACCCGGCGCCAGGTGCAGGATATGATGGAGGCGGACCCCGGAGATCGCGTCCGCCGGGCGCGTGCGTACATCGCCAAGATCGAGGGCGCGGTCAGCGGCCAGGGCGGACACAACGCGACGTTCCGGGTGGCCTGCATCCTGCGGCAGAAGTTTGAGCTGAGTTTCGACGAAGCATGGCCGCTCTTCAAAGAATGGAACGCGACGTGTCAGCCCGAGTGGAGCGACCGGGACCTCGCCCACAAACTGGAGGATGCCGGGAAGCGCGGGGGATAGCACGCCGATGATGCGAATCCATTCCACCAACCAGAAGCAGGCCGAAGGGAACTCCTACAGAGCAGGAGCGTCTTGTCGGCCAGTCCCCTCGGGGAACAGCGGATTCGACGACGCTACCGGGCGTTCTGATCGAGACTGCCAGCCCGACACACGGTGGGCCGACAGATCGGAATCCGCCTACACCCACAAGAGAGGGGCGGCCGCTATCGACCTCCTCGTGGGTAACGGAAGACTTTCATCTCCACACGAATGGCGAGTGGATGCGGTCCACGTAGGTGCCCCGATCAGGGTTCTGGCAGCCGTAGCACCTGCGCAACCAGCGGGACTTACGCCAGTCGGTCCCGGGGTCATAGGCACGGCGCGCGTGGAGGACGCGGTAATTGTCGATCACCAAAACGCTCCCCGCCTGGAGATCAAGGGAGATGACGCTGTCAGTTGCCGCGTCAATCTTCTCCTGCAACTCCCGAAGTGACTCGCGCGCGCTGGGCGTCAGACCCTCGACCCGGGGAACCTCGCCGTCCTTGTTTCCGTCGTAGCGGAAGAAGGGACCGCCGTTTGTACGATCTCCGACCAGGAGGGGCACCTGCTCCACCGGCGCGAGGTGATTTGAAACGGGTGGGTTGATCCGGAACACCGGTTGCCTGAGAGTTCGACGCGTTTTTGGGGAAACGGTGGCGAGCACACTGCTCACGGGGAGGATGTCCGTCGGGACGGGGAGACCCGAGGCGTCGTGGTTGCGCAGAGAGTGAAACGCCAGAGCGCGCGGAATCGGAGATCCCCGCCACGATTCCACCTCGAACGGCCCAGCGGGATTGTCGGTGTGGGCCCCGAATGGTCGGTCGGATCCGTGTGAGCTGACTTCCCCCTTGGACCCGGGGTTCGCCAGCACGTCACGGAACATGCGGCCACTGTTCTCGTGCTGGTACGCGATCGGGCTGAGGCCGGTCAGGCAGAGAACGCCGAGCAGAACGGCATCTATCCCCGCGACACGACTGTCGTCTCCGAAACCGTGGGCCGGCGAGGGCGGGGTGGCGGCAAGACACGGTAGCCCATCGACGAGCAGGATCGGCTCGCCTTCTCCCCGCCCGAACAGCTCCAGTCGCGCGAGCGCGCGGTGGGACAGCACCTCGGTCAGGGCGGCGGTCATGGCTGCTCGCATCTCACCGGCGTCTCGATCAACCTGCAGCCGGAGGACTTCGCCGAGGTGCTTCGTGAGGCGGTCGAGGACAGACAGTTTTCTGGCTGGAACATGGACGTGCACGATGCGGTCGGGAACGGCAATCATGACAGATCCTTCAACGTACGAGGTCCGGGGCGCATTTCGCAATGAACGGGGTCGCGCGGAGCGGAAGAGGAGCGGGAAGATTTCGGCGAAGACGAAGGCGGCTTCATCAACGGTGACATTCACGAGGACTGTTCGGGTGTCACGTTTAAGGGCGACAGGTGACCATCGACGACGCGGAGGCGATTTGTGGCTCGGCGAAGCCCTCCGAGTGATCTCCGGAGTTCCTCAGATCACCTCGATTGCACCGCTTCTTCCCTTCACACCTCTTCCATCGACAGTCACTCAATAATGTTGCGCCCATTCTTGATCGTGGTCGCCGGAAGCCAAGTTCTCGTAACCGTGTCTGTTTGCGTTACGGAACACTTGACCAGATAACCCCGTTGAGGCATCGTGCTCGCCTGACTTCATTTCCAGCACTTGCATGGCGATTGAGACCTCACCGACTGGCGACAATCTGTCTGGTGCCGCGCCCGAAGAGCCAATTGCGGACATTGAGCGGATGGTCGCCGAGATGCGTTCCCGGCTGCTGCCGGGCGGACCGCCGGTCGATCACCCGGCCCTCTACGCGTACGTCGCGGGGGTGCTGGATGACGGGGACCGTCGCCTCGTGGCCGAGCGGATCGCCACCTGGCGAGAGTGGTTCGAGGAGTACCTCCCGATCCGCGCCGCGGCCGAGCCCGAGGGGACTGAGGTAGAAGTTTCTCCAAGCGGAAGTCAAGCAACCTCGGGCACCCCCGATAACGCTCCGTTGCAGCGTTCCGATGGTCTTCCCAATGGGGGGTTACCTTCGACGAGAACCGACGAGTGGATTCCGTCGGAGCTGTCTACCGTAAGGCTGAATCGGTCCGAGCCGACTCCCCTCTCCGTGGCTTTCAATGTGCTCGCTGCACTGGCACCAGCGGTGGGAGTTATTCTCGCGGTCGCCACTCGCTCAGACGGGTCCGAGGGACCGGGCTCTGGTGAAGCTGCTGTCCAGGAGCGGCTCGCGAGCGGTGGGACGGTCGCGGTATCGTCCGGCCTGGGCTGGCTCGGTTGCTCCATCCGCGGAGGGGCGGTCCGTCTGAAACTTCGGCGGTCGGCTACGGAGCCGTACCCGCCCTTCCGGATCGTCTTCTGCCGGGGAGGCGCAGTAGCACTTGAGGTTTCGGCCGAGGTCGATAGCGTGACACTGGCACCAGAACACCTGCCCCTCGTCGCTGTCGCAGACGAGATCCGCTTTCTTCCCGCGTAGTTCACACACTCACCGGGTGGGCCCCCAGTCCCCGAACAGGACGAATGAGCCCACATCACCCAGTCGTCGTCGAATAACGCTTGAGTTGCCAGTAGCGCCTCCTGGTATGCCACGCCCGCGGAACGAGTGCCGCAGCCCCATGAGCGGTAGAAACAGGAGGCAAAGGCTCTGCCGGCCTCGTCATCGACTGGCCAGAGCGAGGCGAGGATCGTCGGGCTCCCGGCATACAGGAAGGCCCGGGTGAGGGCGAGAAGTTCGTTCGTCACACCCGCCACAGCTCGTCCGCTGTCGCACGAACTCAGGTAGACGAGCGCGGCGTGGTCCAGTGAAAGCCCCGAGATTATCTCGCCGGCGGTGAGGAGGTCGTCGGCGAGTCGGACGCCGGACCGAAGATATTCTCGGTTGTCGAAG
>JAYUBA010001025.1:0-4387 GCA_043741075.1 Frigoriglobus sp. | reverse complement strand
AGAACGGTTTCGGTGACCCAGGCAGGTTGCCAGTACGGGGGCACCTTCACACCGCGATGGACACCGAAGATTTCGCGAATGAGCGAGCAGCAACCGTTCGTCTCTTCGGGCGTGAGGAGCGAGACGGGTCGACCGGAGGCAAAATACCGCTGTGAAATGACCAGATTTCGTGCGGCTGCATCCGGTGCGTTGAATAGAAGCGTGAGCACGGTGATGAGCCGTGGTAGGAAACACAGTTCAGCGGGCGTCACAAAATGTACACGGACGGCGTCGAAGTTCTCCTCGTATGCGGCGCGGAGCGCCGCATGACTCGCCACGATCTCTTCTGCGGAAGCCGTTCCCTCGGCCATTCGCCAACCCACTTCGGCGACCGCGTAGCAAACCGCGTTGTCCACCCTGTTCAGTGCCGGTTGCGCGGCCGTGAGTGTGAAAACCCGGAACTGGCGTCTCACGCGGGCGGCTTCGGACTCAAATGGGTATTCAGGATACGTCTTGCCGGATCGTTCTCGGCGTCGCCGCATGGCAACGAGTTCGGACTCCGAAGGGACGTGCAGGGCACAGGATGCCACACGCAGCATCTCAACGGGATCGGTGCAGCGCATCCAATCTCTCTGCCGCATCACCACCTCCTCTGAGTGTCCCCAGCATGACCGATCTCACTTCGCCTGACTAGCGGGTTCCGCCCGCCGCTTCCTTCCGGTAACATGAACCGTCGGCGCTCGCCCGCAACCCGACACGGACGATCCACTATGCCACGAAAGGTCATCCTCATCGCCGATCCCGGCATCGACACCGCGTTCGCGGTGGCGCTCGCCCTCAACGACCCGAACCTCGACGTGGTCGGGCTGCTGCCCACCGCCGGGAACGTGTCCGCCGAACAGGCGACCGCCAACGTCCACACGCTCATCGACGTGATCGACCCGCCCAAGTGGCCGAAGCTCGCCGCGGCGCTGCCCGCCCGCTACGAGAGCAACGGCCTCGCCCTCCACGGCCCCGGCGGGCTGGGCGGGGCCAGCTTCCCCAGCGCCATGCGGCACACCCTGCACCCCGCCGACAAGGTGCTGTGCGAACTCGCCCACGAGCACCCGCGCGAGGTCACGGTCATCTGCCTCGGCCCGCTCTCCACGCTCGCCGCCGCCCTCGACCGCGACCCCACCCTGCCCGCCGTCCTCGACCAGACCGTAATCGTCGGCGGCTGCTGGCGGGAACCGGGCAACGCCGGGCCGGTCGCCGAGTTCCACATCCACCTCGACCCGGACGCGGCCAAGCGCGTGTTCGCGGCCGAACTGAACCCACTGCTCATCACGCTCGACGTGACGCGCAAACTCATCTTCTCACCGTTGGACCTGTTGGAGTTGCCGAACCCGGATTCGCGGACGTGTCAGTTCTTGCGGCAGATCGTGCCGTTCGGCATCCGGGCCAGTTCGAACCTGTACGGCATCGAGGGGTTCCATCTGAAGGACGTGTTGGGCACGGCGGCGGTGGCGCTGGCCGGGTGCGTGAGCAGCGCGCCGCACTTCGTGGACGTGGAGACGCGCGGCGACCTGACCCGCGGCATGACGGTGATCGACGCCCGGCCGAGCACGACGGCCGCGCCGAACGCCCGCGTCGCGACCGGCGTGACGGTGCCCGAAGTGCGGGCGTACATCGAGCGCACGCTGAAAGCGGCGCACTGACCTTCTTTGTGGGGTGGGCCTCCGGCCTGCCAAAGCTCACGGCAGGCCGGAGGCACGGGGCGGGCGACCGGGTGCAGCGGGTGCGGAACCCGCGGGCCTGCCAAAGCTCACGGCAGGCCAGCGGCCCACCCCACAATATGATTCCGACTCGCATTCCGCGCCGGGCGGAACACGACTACAATACCCATACCCGCCGAGGTTCCCTTCATGCGCCGGTTCGGTCTGCCGCTCGCCGTCTTCGTCCTCGCCGTCGCGCACCCGTCGCGCGCGGCCGACCCGACGGACCACTTCGAGGCGAAGGTGCGGCCGATCCTGGTGCAGCACTGCATCAAGTGCCACGGCCCGGACAAGCAGAAGGGCGGGCTGCGGCTCGACAGCAAACCCGGCTGGCAGACCGGCGGCGAGAACGGCCCCGCGCTCAAGCCGGGCAAGCCGGACGAGAGCCTGCTCGTCAAAGCGGTTCGCGGCACCGACGAGAAGTTCCAGATGCCGCCGAACGGCAAGCTCACCGCGGCCGAAGTCGCCGCGCTCGTGCAGTGGGTGAAGGACGGTGCCGCCGACCCGCGCGACGGCGGCCCGACGCGCCTCGGAGGCGTGACCGTCGCCGAAGCGAAGAAGTGGTGGTCCTTTCAGCCGGTGACGCGCCCCACCGTGCCGAAGAACGCCGCGACCAACCCCATCGACGCGTTCATTCTCGCGAAGCTCGCCGACCAGAAGCTGACGCTCTCCCCGCCCGCGGACAAGCGGACGCTCATCCGCCGCGCGACCTACGACCTCACCGGCCTCCCGCCGACCGCGGAAGAGGTGGAAGCGTTCGTGAAAGACGCTTCGCCTCAAGCATTCGCGACGGTGGTGGACCGGTTGCTCGCGTCGCCGGCTTACGGCGAGCGGTGGGGCCGGCACTGGCTCGACCTCGTGCGCTACGCCGACACCGCGGGCGAGAATAGCGACCACCCGCTGCCGCACGCGTGGCGATACCGCAACTGGGTCATCGACGCGTTCAACCGCGACGTGCCCTACGACGAGTTCTTACGCGACCAACTCGCCGGCGACATCGTGGCGAAGAGCGGACCGCCGGAGCAGTACGCGCCGCGCGTCATCGCGACCGGCTTCCTCGCGGTCGCCCGCCGGTTCGGCCACGAAATCGACAAGGACATCCACCTCACCCACGAGGACACGATCGACACCGTGGGCAAGGCGTTCCTCGGCCTCACTATCGGTTGCGCCCGCTGCCACGACCACAAGTACGACGCGATCGGCGCGAAGGACTACTACGCGCTCTACGGCATCTTCGACAGTACGCGACTGCCGTTCACCGGCTGCGAGCCGCAGCAGCAGCCCCGCAACCTCGTGCCGCTCATGCCGCCGGCCGAATGGGACCGCGTGGTGAAGCCGTACCGCGACAAGCTCGCGGGCGTGGACACCCGACTCGCTCAACTCCGCGCCGAGCAGGCCAAGATCACAGCCGCCAGCCCCGTGAGTTACTGGTTCGCTCTCGCGGTCATATCCGAGAAGCGGCACGTGATCGAACGCGAACGCGTCGCGCTGGTCGTGACCGCCCCGGCGCAGGACGTGGCGTTCGCGGTGGCGGAGGCGGCCCCGCACGACGCGAAGTTGCACCTCCGCGGCGACCCGGAGAAGCTCGGCCCAGTCGTGGCGCGGCGCTGGCTCGAAGTGTTCGGCGGCGAACCGCTCCCCGCGACGGCCGGCAGCGGGCGCCTCGAACTCGCCTGGTGGATCACGTCAAAGCAGAATCCCCTGACGGCTCGCGTGATGGCGAACCGCGTCTGGCTGCACCACTTCGGCAAAGGGCTTGTGAAGACGCCGAACGACTTCGGCACCCGCGGCAGCGCACCGACGCACCCGGAGTTGCTCGACTGGCTGGCGGCGCAGTTCGTGTCCCCGACCCTGAGCGGGGGGCGTAAGCCCCCTGTGCCCGACACCCCACAGGGGGCTTACGCCCCCCGCTCAGAAGCGTGGAGCATCAAGCACCTTCACCGCCGCATCATGCTCTCCGCGACCTACCAGCAGGCGAGCGCCGCGCGCCCGGACGCGGCCAAGCTCGACGCGAACAACGACCTCTACTGGCGCTTCGACCGCCGCCGCCTGAGCGGCGAGGAACTGCGCGACAGCCTGCTGACCGCGAGCGGTCAACTCGACCGCAAGCCCGGTGCCGCGCACCCGTTCCCGCCGGAGGCGGGCTGGAACTACACGCAGCACGTCCCGTTCAGCACCTTCTACGACACGGACAAGCGGAGTGTGTACCTCGTCAGCCTGCGCAACCGCCGGCACCCGTTCCTCGGCCTGTTCGACGGCGCCGACCCGAACGCGACCACCCCGCAGCGCCAGGACACGACCGTCCCGACGCAGGCGCTCTACTTCCTGAACGACCCGTTCTTCCACGCGCAAGCGGACAAGGTGGCCGCGCTGGCTCTGGCGAAGCCGGAAGCGACCCGGCTGGACGAACTGTTCCGGCTCGCGTTCCAGCGCCCGCCGACCGCGAAGGACCGCGACACCGCCGCCGCGTTCCTGACGCGGTACGCCGCGGCGCTCACCGACACGCCGCCCGCGGACCGCCCGAAAGCCGCGTGGGCCGCGCTCGCGCGAATTTTGCTCGCGAGCAACGAATTCCTCTACCTGGACTGAAGCCAGATTACGTTGATACGCAGTGGTGGTCTTGGTTTTGACCTCCCCCCTTGAGGGGGAGGTCG
>JAYUBA010001024.1:0-4387 GCA_043741075.1 Frigoriglobus sp. | reverse complement strand
CAAACGGCCCGACCGGGACGAGCGGGGGGACATCATGCGCCGGTTCCGCGAGGATCCGACCGTCCGCGTCCTGGTCTCGACGGAGGTCGGCAGCGAGGGCCTGGACTTCCAGTTCTGTCACCACCTCGTCAACTACGACCTGCCCTGGAACCCGATGGTGGTCGAGCAGCGGATCGGCCGGATCGACCGGTTCGGGCAGAAGTCCGACAAGATCCACATCTTGAACCTGGTGGTCGAGGGGACGGTGGAGGACCGAATTTTACTCCGGCTGTACGACCGGATCGGGATCTTCCGCGAGAGCATCGGCCAGCTGGAGTCGATCTTCGGCGAGGAGATGACCGCCCTTCAGAAGGACTACGTCAGCGGAAAGCTGACCGCGGCCGCGGCCGAGCGGCGGGTCGAGGAGGCCACCCGGGCGATCGAAGAGAGGCGCGCGCGGCTGGAGGAGTTGGAGCGAAGCGCGGGAAACCTGTTCGGGCACGAGGACTATTTGAAGGACCAGCTCCGCCGCGTCGGCCGGCTCGGCCGGTACATCAGCGAGCGGGCGATGCTCGCGGTGATCGAGAGCTACTTGCAGGCGCAACACCCGTCCGTACGCGTCTGGGAGGAGCCGGCCGGGGTGTACAACCTGCGCCTCTCCGAGGACCTGCGGCGAGACATCCAGAGCGCCTCGAGCGGCGACGGCACCTGGATCGCCCGCACCCGGAAGGGCGTTCTGTCCTTCTGCTTCGACGGGGAGCGGGCCTACGGGCGCGCCGAGGTCGAGCTGATCAACGTTTCGCACCCGTTCCTCAAGGCGGCCGTCGCGGCCGTCGGCCGGCAACTGGAAAGCCCCCACGCCCGGGCCGCCCGCGCCACCCTCGTTCTGCCGCCCGGCGAGGACAACGACCTGGACGGCGGGACTTACTTCGTCGCCGTCTTCTCACACGCGGTCGAGGGCATCCGCGCCCGCCGGGTGCTCGAAACGGTCGCGTGGTCGGCGGCGCGCGGCGGGGCCCTCGCGCCGGACGCCGGTGAGCGCCTCCTGCACCTCGTCCAGGAGCAGGGCATCGAGTGGGAGCCGACGCGGCCGGCCGGGGCCATGCCACCGGAGGCGTGGGCCGGGATCGAAGCCGAGGCCCGCGCCCGGAACCGCGCGATCCTGGAAGCGGGGCGGCAAGAGAACGCCGCGCTGTACGTCCGCCGTAAGGGGCTGCTCGAGGCCGAACACGCGCACGCCCTGTCGATCAAGGAGGCCCGGGTGCGGACGGCCCGCGAGCGGGGCCACACCCGCGTCGTCCCGGCCTTGGAGGGGCAGATCGAGCGGGCGGCGGCCGTGTACCGGTCCCGGCTCGAAGAGCTGGACCAGGCCCGCGAGTCCTGGGTGCTCGGGCGCGTCCGCACAGCTCTGGGTAGCGCGCCGACCGCGCGGTTCACCCTGGGCGTCGCCGCCCCGATGAACCACCACGAGGACCCGGTGCTGCGCGAGCGTTACCTGCGGGTGATCCACGCCGCCTGGCAGGCGACGTTCGACCCGCATCCGGTCGCGGTGACTCAGGGAGTCGCGCTGGCGGAGGTGCGTCCGCGGTTGGAGGAGTTGCTCGCCCGCCCGCTCCCGGAAGCCGGGCGGCGGCGGTTCGCGGTCCAGCCCGAGACGCTGGCCCCGCTCGTCTCCCTCTGCCAGAGCCCGCAGTTCGAGCCGGGGTTCTACATGATGATCGACATGGGGGCGGGCACCACCGAACTGTCGGTCAGCCACCTGGGCCGCACGTCGGCGGACCAGCGGTTCATGTGCTTCGCGGACGAGTCGCACCCCTTCGGGGGGGAACGACCTGGGCGAACTGGGCGGACGGCTGTGCCAGGTCGCGAGCCAGGTGTGGCACCGCGCCTTCCGGCGCGACAAGGACGGGGGCCGGGGCGCGCGACAACAGTGGCAGCGCCTGAGCGCCATCGTCTCGGGCGGCGGGTTGCGCCGCCCAGGGCTGTATGATCTGGTCCGCCGGCACCCGCCGCAGCCTCCGGTGTTCCTCAATTCAGAAGTCGAGTACCAGGCCGCCTGGCACTCGCCGGCCGGCCTCGATTTCGCGGACGCGGGGCCGGTAGACCCGCACTCGAGTGCGGCCTACCTCGCCGTCGCGCACGGCCTGTCGGTCGAGCGGGCCCAGTGGCCCGACTTCGTCTACCCCGGCGACGTCCCGCCGCTCGGCGGCGGGCGCCGGGCGCCCGACCCCTTCGAGCGGAGTTACGGCGAATCGGATGTCGGCTGAAGTTCCCTCGGCCACTCTGCGCCTCGCGGTCGGCTTCGAGTTTGTGTGTCGCGTTCGGATGCGGTGGTGCCCTATTTGCGTTGTACGGCGGGGTAGGACAACCATTCGCTGAGTGACCACACATGGTCGGTCAACCCGGCGGCCATCGCCGGTGTTCGCTGCCGCCACCGACCGCCTTCGTCCTTCACCCGCAGGGTTCGCACCGGCCAGCAGACGTTATAGCTGAAGTAGCTGAACACACTCGCCGCCCGGTGGACCTCCCAGTCCTTCGAGAACGCATAGCTCTTCCGCACCTTGCGGCGGCACCGGTTCCGGTCCGTCCCGTTGTGCCGTTCCACGAAACTCGTGTTCACCACCCGACCGACCGACCGCCGCCGCCGCCCGGGCCACCGCCGCCGCCGTCCCGAACACCACCCGGGTGCTCACCCGCACCACCCGGTTGTTCTCCCGCTCCTTGTGAACCGTCGCGTCGGTCACTCCCGGCGAGGCGGCCGTGTACGGCTTCCGGGGTCGCCCGGGCCGAGATGTCATCAGCCGCATCGCCCGGCCGCCGGTCCGCCGGCGGAAGTCCCGGACCAACGCCCGGGTCGCCTCGGCCGTCCGCTTGCCGACCACCAGGCTGACGACCCGTCGGGTCTCGGGGTCGAGGGCGACGTGGTCCCAGCCGTCCCCGCACCGGGTGTCCGCGGGCCGGCCGTTCTTCTCCTTCTTGGTGACGAACGCCCACGTCTCGTCGAACGGCACCTCATCGGTCTCGGGGGGAAAAGGCGACCACCTCGTCGTGCCGCGCCTCGGCGCGATCGCCGGCGCGTCGGGTGTACCGGGTGACAGTGTCCGTGTGGACCCCGGTGAGTCGGGCGGTCTTACGGGTGCCGACGCCCTCGGCCACGTGGGCCAGGACGGCGACCACCTTCTCCGTCGGGAGCCGCGTATCGAACGGGGGCGCGCCCTTGCGTTCGGAGAAGCGGGCCGTGCAGGTGCGGCTACAACAATCAACGGACACCACCGGAGTTCCTCGATCACCCCCAAAAGAGCGCCGATGCGATTCCTGCCCTGGAAGCGGGGTGAGGGCTCCGCTCGCGATCAGGTTCTTGATGGCGATCCCGACGGGCCGGAGGGACCGGTGAATCTCTTTCAGCCGCCGCTCGGCTGGCTCGGGGTGACGGAGCGAGTCGAGGAACCGCGTGTCGAAGTACGTGTCGAAGTACTCCGCCGAGTTGTCCCAGAAGTCCACGTCGATCGCGCCACCGTTGACCTCGTGCGTCGGGCAGCAGCCGCGGCCGTGGAAGTAATACTCCCACTCGGACAGGCCCGGTACCGGGCCGCTCTGTGGAACTCCTTCCGGGTGAGCGGGGGGCACCGATGGCGGCAAGGTCGGCCGGGGCGCCACGCAGCCGGGTGCGGATGATCTCGGCGACCCAGAGTTGCCGCTCCCGCTAGCGGACGAGCCCGATCAGGGTCCACGTTTCCCACGGGGACGGCAACGTAGCGGGCGCGGACCGCGTGGCACGATCGAAGGCAGCGAGAAGCGCGTCGAGGCGGGCATCCATCGTAGTTCCCGGTTTGGTCACGCCGTCCGTGACCCGGTGCCCGAACCCGGTTGGGTCGTCGATCTCGACCTACTGGGGCGCATGCCTCTCACTGGAATGAGTGAGCGAGATCCGCTGGATTCTCTTGTAAGGGTAACACACGGCCGAATGCGAAGTGCATCGTTGCCAGTCCGCATGTTGTTGGGAGACACAGCAGGGCGGCTGGTGGACATCCGGCGGCGGAAGACGGTGGCCTGTTCATCAGGGGGAGCATTTGCGTCCTCAGTACAGTCCGGCCCGTGGGAATGCCGTAGCCGTCAAGTTCTGATGCGTTGACCGCCGCACACTCCGGCGCTACCACCCCGATGCCGGAAAGCGTGAGAACAGCCGAGTCCGCACGCCCCAATGGCTGTCCGACATTGAGATGTGGGACGAACGACATTCCTCCACTTCGTACTGGGTCACCACCCACAACAGTTACTCACCAGTTACACCCGGTCGGGTATCATCTGGTTCGTTTCCGCATCCGAGAGGATGGATACCGTAGAGCGGTTCATACCGCGTTTTCGTTCCGGAGGTCAATCATGTCTCGTGGCCTGCAACTCTGCGTCG
>JAYUBA010001023.1:0-4390 GCA_043741075.1 Frigoriglobus sp. | reverse complement strand
ACTGACCCACCCGAACATCGTCACCGCCTACGACGCGAGCGAACTGCACGACCGCTTCTACCTGGTGCTGGAGTTCGTGGACGGGCCGAGCCTGGACGCGCTGGTGCGCCAGCGCGGCCCGCTGCCGGTCGCGGAGGCGTGCGAGTTCGTCCGCCAGACGGCCGTCGGGCTTCAGCACGCCCACGACATGGGAATGGTTCACGGCGACATCAAGCCGGCGAACCTGCTCGTCGCCCGGCCGACGCCGGCCGCGCCGCTGACGGTGAAGATCGCCGACTTCGGCGTGCCGAAGGCGGTCCACGGCCCGACCGACTTCGCGGCCCCGGCCGGGGAGACCGACCGCCGCGCCGACCTCTACTCGCTCGGCGGCGCGTTCTACTTCCTGCTGACCGGTCGGCCCCCGCACCGCGACCACCCGGTGCCGGTGGGGCAGGTGCGGCCGGACGTGCCGCCGGAAGTGGCCGCGGTCGTCCACCGCCTGCTGGCGAAGCACCCGGCGGGGCGGTTCGCGTCGGCGGCGGAACTGCTGGTTCACCTGGACGCGGCGTGCGTGCCGGTCGCCATTCCGATGGACGACGCGGTGAGCTTCGACGTGCCGGCGTACCCGGCCCACCCCGGCCGGGACAGCGGCTACCTGACCGGCCGCAGCCCGCAGTCGGGTGCCCGCACGGCCGACGCGTCGCCGTGGGCGCGGATGACCGACGCGGCGACTGAGGACACGGTCCCGCTCGACCTGGACATCACGCCCGACCCGATTCTTTACCGTGCGAAGCCGCCGGGCCGCGGCGAACCGGTGCCGCTGTGGATGACCGCGGGCCTCCTCGTCGGCATCGTGCTGCTGTGCCTGATGGGCATCGGCGTCGTCGTCAGACTGCTGGCGAAGTAGCTACTTGGGCTCGTTCCCCTTCGCGAACGCGCCGCGCAAGCGGGCGAGTTCGGCCTTCGCGGCCGTCAGTTCGGTCTTGGCCGCGGTCAACTCGTCTTTCGCGGCGGTGAGTTCGTCGCGGGTCGCATTCAGTTGCCGGAGCAGGTCGCCGGGGAGCGGAAGCAGTTCCCCGCGGAACCAGTACCGCACCCAGCCGTCGAGGAGCGCGACTTCCAGTTCCAGTTCCGGGATCGCCCGCCGCCCGGCGCCGTCGGGCGGCACCGCGACGTACCGCCCGTCCTTCAGCCGGAAGAGCGTGAGTTCGTCCGCGTCGGGATAGAACGCGAGGTAGTACGGAACCTTCAGCTCCTTCTCGTACTTCGCGTGGTTGATTTCGTAATCCTTGCGCACGCTCCCCTTCGACACGTATTCCAGCACCAGGAACGGGCCGACCGGTTGCAGCGGCGTCATGTAACTGCCGGTGGCCACGATCGGCTTGGGATGGATGACGACCATGTTGTCCGGCACGATCTGACCGGGCTTGTCCGGGTCCTTGCCCGGTATCGGGTACTGCACGAGCAGTTCGTTGAAGCACTGCACGTCCTTGCGCGACACATAAATCAGGTCGAAGCTCGAAACGGTGATCTTCCGCTGTGTGGCCTGCGGGGTCGATTCCATGAAGTGCTCCAGCGGCAACGATTTCAGATAGCGCTGCTCGGCCCACTCGTAGAGGTGTTTGATCCGGGGCAGGTCGAGATCGACGGGAACGGTCGGCGTCATGGGAAGCCCTCAGCAATTAGCCCGAACGCCGGTACTTTACCGGCCCCGTTTTCGGAACGGAAGGCGAGTCGGTCACGCGGCCGGCGGCTCCGCGTCCACGGTCTTGGTCGCGTCGAGCATGAGTCCGCAGACGGCGGCGATCAGGTAGCACGCGGCGCACAGCCCGAACGCGGCCTCCCACCCGCCGGCCCGCCTCACTTCACCCAGTAGAAGCGGCGACAGCGCCGCGCCGAAGTTCCCCAGCATGTTCCCGAAGCCGAGCGCGGCGCCGACGTTCCGCCCGCCCACGTCCTGCGCGTACGCCCACACGGACGGGATGCCCAGGTCCTGCCCGAACGCCATCAGCGCCAGCGCCGCGACCGCGAGCCACAGCCCCGGCGACGAACTGAGTACCGCGCACATGCCCGCGCACAGGGTCATCATCGACGCGATGGGCACGCTCCGCCCCCACCGCGGCCCGAACCGCCGGCGGGCCGCGTCGGTCACCAAGCCGCCGACGATCATCCCCACGCACCCGGCCAGCAGCACGCCCGTCTGGATGTTGCCGCGGAGCGCGATCTCGACGTTCGCGTCCTTCAGGTATGTGGGCAGAAGCGTGACGAGGAACGCCCACGAGATGTTGTTGCAGAACTGGAGCGCGCCGAAGAACCACATGCTCCGGTTGCTGACCAGCGCCACGAGTTGCCGGCCGAACGAACGCGGCACCGGGACCGCAATAGCCGGCGCGCCGCCGACGGGTGAGGGGTATTGTTCCCCCGTCGGCGGGTGATCGCGGACGAGGAGCCAGAACGCGATCGCGACCACCAGCCCGCACATGCCGTAGAGGACGAACACGCCGCGCCAGTTCAGCTCGGCCTCGCCGACCGCGACGCCGGCGACGCCCACCCCGACGAGCAGCGTGCCGACGGTGGTGGTGAGGGTGGGGGCGAACGCCCCGCCGATGCGCCCGCCGAACGCGACGATGGAACTGAACCGGCCGCGCTCGTCGGGCCGCGCCCACCGCTTCACGAGGCTGGCGGCGGCCGGGTACGCGCCGGCTTCGGACAGCCCGAGCAGGAGCCGCACGGCGAGGAGCGAGCCGAACGACCACGCCAGCCCGGTGAGCGCGGTGACGACGGACCACGCGGCGATGGACGCGGTGAGGACGAGGCGCGGGCCGAACCGGTCGGCGAGCGCGCCGACGGGGATTTGGAACAGGGCGTAGGTGAAGAAGAACGCGCTGAGTGCGGACTCCTTCTGCCGCTCGCTGAGTCCGAGGTCGGTCTGGATGGGGTCGGCGAGGATGGAGATGCAGACGCGGTCGATGTACAGGAGGAGGGCCGCGACCGCGGTGATCCCGACGATGACATAGCGCTGGGGCATGGGAGGTGTGCGGGCAGGCGGATCGGACCGGGGCGAGAGGCGGAGTGTAGCAAGGCGCTAAGTGAGATGCACGGATGAATCGCTCGTGCAACGCGGGAGTGGGTTGGGTAGAATCAACGGGGCGAAGCAAGCGCGGCGTGAAGTTTGGAAGTGTGAAAATTGGATAAATCGTGCCGTCTGTGCTTGACGAGCCGGGGGGGGGGGGCTGGTAGAGTGCTGAGTGTTGTGAGGAACGCACTCCGAAATCAACGGACGCCCGCCATGTCGCTCAACGTCGCCACGCTCGCTTCGCGTCTGCTCCGCCGGTTCAACAAGAAGGTTGCGCCCGCGCCGCGGAATCTGAACCGCTTCCGCCCAATACTGGAGCAGTGCGAGGCGCGCGAGGTGCCGGCCCTGTTCGTCGTGAATAGTGGGGGCGACCGGCCCGATTCAAACCTCGGCGACGGGATCGCTTCGACCGGCGTGATGCTGCCGAACGGTCAAGTGGAGGTGACGCTTCGGGCCGCGATCCAGGAAGCGAACGCGCTGAACAACCAGCTGAATCCGCAGGACATCTCCTTCCAAGTTCCCCCGAATCCGATGGTAGACGACGGCCCTCCGCCCCCACTACCGACGTTCACGGTCGTCCTGACGCAACCGATGGAGGACATCCGCGTCCAGCTCAGCATCACCGGCTACGCCAAAGACTCGGTGATAATTACTCACGCTGCGGGTAGCGACTTCACTTACTTTACGGTCGCGAACGGCGCGATCGTGCCGAAAGACATCTCGGTTTCGTTCAGCAACTTGACGATCCGTGACGCTGTCGCCCCCAACGCGACGAATGGGGGAGCGATCCACAACTCGGCGATTCTCACCCTCACCAACGTGGTCCTGCGGGACAACAAAGCGACCAGCGGCGGTGCGATCTTCAATTCCGGATCCGGGAAACTGATTCTGTATACCACTTCCTTCATCGGGAACGAAGCCACTCAGGACGGCGGTGCGATCTGCGGAACGGGTGCCAGCACCCTTCTCGCCTATGACAGCGAATTCACTTCGAACAAGGCGGCCGTCAAGGGCGGTGCAATCGCATTCAACTTGACCTCACGCGCTGAACTGATCGACACGGACTTCATCGGCAACGAGGGGAACCGCGGGGGTGCGATCTACGTTTCGTTCGCCGGCGACTCAACCATTGTCGCCCTGCAAATGTGGGGCGGTCGGGTCGCCAACAATATCTCATCGAATCAGGGCGGGGCGCAGGGCGTGCGCACTATGAACCGCAGACGGTGTGAGGGTTTAGGTCTACACCGAGGGTATCAGGAGGATACCCCATGCCGCTTCCACTGACCACCGTCTTCGCCGATCTGCCCGATCCTCGGATGGAGACGGCCAACAAGC
>JAYUBA010001022.1:0-4391 GCA_043741075.1 Frigoriglobus sp. | reverse complement strand
GTTTGCCGCTGGTCGTGGCGGCACTCGTGGCCTGCTGGGGGCTCCCCAGGAACGGCCGCAACAGTTCGAGCGGCAACGGGAAAATGATGGTGGAATTCCGCTCCGAAGCGACCTCTGTGAGGGTCTGGAGGTATCGCATCTGCATCGCCATCGGATACGGGGTCATGATCTCGGCCGCTTGCCGGAGTTTGTCGGCGGCCTGGAACTCCCCCTCGGCGTTGATGACCTTCGCGCGCCGGTCGCGCTCGGCCTCGGCCTGGTGAGCCATGGACCGCTTCATCGGCTCGGGGAGGTCGACGTCCTTGACCTCCACCACCGAGACCTTCACCCCCCACGGCTCGGTGTGCTTGTCGATGATCTCTTGCAGCCGGCGGTTCACCTTGTCCCGCTCGGTGAGCAGGTCATCGAGTTCCGCCTGACCCAGCGTGCTGCGTAAGGTCGTCAACGCCACCTGGGAGGTGGCGAACAGGAAGTCGGCCACTTCCAGCGCGGACCGCATTGGGTCCGTCACCCGGAAATAGAGCACGGCGTTGACGCGGACCGAGACGTTGTCTTTGGTGATGATGTCCTGCGGCTCGATGACCTTTGTGATGGTCCGCAGGTCCACGCGCACCATCCGATCGACCGGCGCGAAGACCAGGATCAGGCCCGGGCCCCTGGGTTGGGGCCTGGCCCGGCCCAGCCGGAAGATCACCCCGCGCTCGTACTCGTTCAGGACGCGGATGCAGCTCAAGAGGTAGAGGGCCACCAGCGCCAGCGCGACCCCCGAACCGATCGCGGTATAAATCATCCACATGGCCGAACCTTCCAAAGAGTGTCGTTACTGACCAGCCGTCGCCGTTCCCCGCTCACGACGGGAGAGGGCGGTGGGGCGGCGCGCCGTGCTGAGGGCCGCGGGAGTGGTCGGGCTTGGGGTCGGACACGGGGCGGCCGTGCGGGGGGACGGGGGGAGACGCCGCCTCTCGGTGGTGGCACTCGGCCGCCCCGCCGATCGTGGCCTCGGCGGCCCTCTCGTCCGCCCGGTGAACCCAGAGTTCGATCGAGCCGGGCAGCGCCGTCCCCAGCCCGGCGGTCAGATTGTCGCCGACGATCCGGGACTCGATCCCGGCGGCCTGCAGCAACTGGTGACAGGCCTCGACCTGGATCAACGACCCGCTCGCCACGCACACGATGTCGTTCGCTTCCGCAGTCATCGCATCCCCTCCATCCATTGGTGTCCGCGTCCAAAGCACGTTCCGTAGCGGAAGCCGCCGTGCCCGTCGGCACCGCCCATCACTCAGGCCACGGTAACGGCCTTCTCCCGTAGCAGCCGGTCGATGACGGCCAACTTCCGGTGGATGCGGAGCACGTTCTTCAACTCGATCGCGGGGCTGTTCGGACCGCCCGAGCGGATCATCAGGTCCCCGGCCCCCAGCCCGAGCACCCAGTGCCGGAACGCGTCGCTCCGCTTCTTCTCCACGACCGCCCCTTCCGCCGGCATCACCACCTCCCCGTCCCCGACCTCCAGGACGTACCGGATCTGTCCCCGACCGAAGGTGACGTAGTGCATCCGGTCGTACACGCCGATCACGACCACCCAGGCCAGGAACAGCGGGATGCCGATGCAGAGGTAGCCGGCCCCGTTGATCCGGATTTCCAGACCGTCGAGGAACCCGAGGATGGCGCCCCACCATCCCGGAGGCGCGCCGGATCGTTTGAAACAGGGCCGTGTCGGCGAATAGCAACCGCAGGTTCTCCGAAACTTGGGAGCAACCGGCTGGGTCTCCCATCGACGCGCGTTCCGTGTCCGACAACGAGCCGTGGAGCACGATTACGATCGTCTCCTCGCTCAGGAAGACGGCCACCCATTCGCGCCCGTACTGGGTGTGCCGGTCTTCGAAATCGCGGGCCGCCCGGGCGATCCTCTGGCCGACGGTCCTTCGGGACAGCTCCATTGGTTCCCTCCGGCGCGTTCCCGCGAACTCAAAACGCAAAAAGCCGGCGTGAACGAATACCCTTTGGCATTCGACCACGCCGGCTTACTCGTCTAACGAGCCCCCCGGCACAGCCGGGTTGCCCTTTAGTTAGTCATCCGACAACATCAACTTATTCAAGCAAAAACCGCACCGTTGCGAACGAGAATCGGGGTCGTTGTCCAGGTTGTCGACCGAGGGCTGAAATCGCAGGCGAACCAGAACACGCCCAGTCATCAACCAGTAGCGGTCCTTCCTCGGCCCGCAGCGAGATGGTCGCGTGGCGACCAAATCGCTGCTCACCACGCGACCATCTCGCGATCTCAGGCTTTGCTTGCGAACCGGCGCTGACGTTCCGAAACTTGGGCGCAACCAGCCGAATGTCCCGCCATCGCGTTTTCCGAGTCCGTCAAGAACCCAAGCAGCGTGTTCACGAGTTTCTCTTCGTTGAACAAGGAGTCAGCCGTTCGCTCCGACTGTTTGTGCGTCGTTGCTGGTGAGTGCGAACCACCTGGGCAATCCTCTCCGATGGTCTCTTGGGACACCTCTTTTGGTTCACTCTGAACCGTTAGGAGCCGTCCGCAGATTACCGCTCCACTTTCGTTTTTCGCCGTCGTGACTTGATCGTGTAGTTCCACTCGCCGTGGAACTTGTCGGGGTGTAGGTTCAGCGCTTTCCAAGTTTGCGGATCGACCTTTTGTCCCGTCGCGTACTTCCGCTTGTCGAGCCGGGCCTTCACCATGAGTCCGCCTTCGTTCGTTGTGCCACCGATCAACTTGACGATCACTTCGTGGCTGGTCAGGGGTTCGCCACGCCAGTTGATGCCGATCTGACTGAACAGTCGATGTTCGATCTTGTTCCATTTACTCGTACCCGGCGGGAAGTGACAGACCGAGATCGACATCCCGACTTCATCCGCCAACCCCTGGAGGGCCGCCTTCCACGTCCGGCTCCGGCTGGCGTTGCTGCCACCGCCATCGGCCGTGATGAGCAGGCGCTTCGCGTTCGGATACCGCTTCCGACCCATCTGCTGCCACCACCAGCGAATCGACTCGACCGCGAACTCGGCCGTGTCATGGTCGCAACCGACATTCACCCAACCCGCGTTCGCCGCCAGATCGTAGACGCCGTAGGGGATCGCACGACCCAGTTCCTTGTCCACAAAGTCATGCACCTTCACTTCCGTCGGCTTCCCCTTCGGCCGCCATTCCCGGCCCACGGCCTTGTAATTCCCGACCAACTCCTTCTTCTTGGTGTCCACCGAGATCGCCGGCTGACACGCCCTCAAGAAGGTCTTGGTTCGGCGGGCGATGTGTTCGAACTGGGCGTTGCGGTCCGGGTGCTTGCCCCCTTCGAGGGTCTTGCGGTTCCCCTGGAGCGAGTACCCCAAGTCGGCAAGCAACTCCGCCACCTTCTGCCGGCCGACCGCGAAGCCCTGCTCCCGCAACGCCGCTGCCAGCCGACGCACCCCTTTACAGGTCCACCGCAATGGCGACTCCGGATCACCCCGCGCGGTCGGTTCCACCAGAGCGTCCAACGCCGCCTTCAGGGTCGGTTGGACGATCTCCGCCTTGCGACGACCTGCACCAGGGCGACGCACTCGCCCGACACCGGGCGATGACCCCGAATCCAATTCCGCGAGACCTCGACGAATCGTCGAACGCGCCATCCCGGTCGCCCGATGGACCACGGTCAACCCGGCGAAGCCCACCGCCCGCGCCTCCACCGCCACCCACAGACGGCGCTGACGCTCATCCAGCGACCGGCGGATCGACTCGTACCGCCTGCGGATGTCAGCTTCCTTCCGTGCCTTCTCCATGGCACGCGACTACACCAAAGACGCGCTGCCGCGAAAAGTGGAGCGGTAATCTGCGGACAGCCCCTTACTGCGGCTGTTTGACGGCTGCGTCGATGCTCCACGCTTCCGTCGGAGCGTTGCCAGCGAGCAGGAAGACCTGCACCACGGTGCCGGTCGTGAACGCCTGCACCACGGCACCGCTCGCCGGCTCGATCTCCGCCGTCGCCTCCCGCACGTCCATCCCGGTGATCCGCTTGATCTCCTGCCGCAGCGCCTCGGAGGAGGAGGCGAACAACTGGCGGTGGAACTCCTGCATCCGAGCGGCCCCCGCCGGAGTTTTGGCCATGTCCCGTTCCGCCGGCGACAGGGCCTCGTGCAGCGTGATCACGAGGGTGCCCTCGCTCAGGACCACGGTGACCGACTTGGGCACGTGGTTGCCCGTGCGCCGCTGCTCGAACGCGATCGCCGCCTGAGCGATCTGCTCGGCCACGGTCGGCTTGGGCTTGTTCATCTCGGCTCCCCTCCGTCCCGGCGAGCGTCCGGTCCATAAAAAAACGAAAAAAGCCGGCGTGACCGAACACCCTGAGGTATTCGATCACGCCGGCTTACTCACCTAACAGTACAGCGCGGGTTCAGATGAC
>JAYUBA010001021.1:0-4392 GCA_043741075.1 Frigoriglobus sp. | reverse complement strand
GCCACCCGAACTGTGCGGCTCGTTCGGGTGTCCCGGCAGAAGTCACTTCTTCTTCGGCGCGTCCTGAACCAGTTCCGCCGGGGCGAAGTCGTCCGGTTTGACGCGCTCCGTGCCCGCGAAGAACCCGACCGACGTGCGCCGGGTGTAGCCGACCGCGTGCCACAGGTTCTTGTCGTTCGCGTCGCGGACGAACACCACCGGTTGCGCCGCGTCAGTCCTCTCCAGCAGGCGGGAGACCGGTCCGTCGAAGGGCACCGGCGACAGCTTCACGGCCGCGCCGTATGCCGCCGCCCGCGGGCCGTCCACGTTGAACGACGCCTTGTCCACGAATACGAAATCGACCGGCCCCTTCGCCGCGTACAGCATCTTCTCGCGGACATCGGCGGGAACTACCGCGACCATCACCGGCTGGCGGCGGAAGAACTCGACGAACGTCTCGTCCCGGTCGGTGACGATGGTGATGTCGCGGGCCGGGTTCGTCAGCACGAACCGCGCCGGCTTGGCGAAGCCCGCGTCGCCCGCGCCCGCCGGGCGGTCGGTCCCGGCGGCCACGGCGGCCTTCGGCACCGGCCGCGCCCACGCCGCGGGTTCGTCCGGCTTCGCCGCGGTCGTCTCGACGGAGTCGAACGGGTACGGCTTGGCCGCGGACGCCGGCGGCGCGAACCGCGGGCCGTACCCGCCGCACGCCCACACGGTCGCCGCGCCGGTCCCGGCCAGCCCGACCGCCGCGAAGAGCACCACCGTCAACGCCTTCAGTTTGCTCGTCGTCATGGCTCGCATCGCCTCCGTCGCCAGCGCCTCCGCCGCTGACGGAGGGCCGGACACGAGTAAGTGGAAGTTCACCGCCACGACCGCTTCGGCGGCCGTCGGGCCGAGTACCATCGCCAGCCCGGCGGCGGGGACCGCGACCCCGCGCCGCGTGAGCCGGTCGGCCAGCAGCGCCCGCCCGCGGGCCAACCGGCTCGCGACCGTGCCTTCGGACCAGCCGAGCCGCCCGGCCGCTTCCGCCCGCGTGTGGCCTTCGAGGTCGCACGCGACCACCGCCGCGCGGTACGCGTTCGGCAGGCCGTTCAACTCCTGGTCGATCACCGCCCGCAACTCGCCTTGCTCCGCGGCACCGCCCGACTCGCGTCCGGGTACGTCGGTGACGAGTTCCTGCGTGCGGCGGCGGGCGACCGCGTCGCGCCCGCGGCGGGCGACGTTCACCGCGACGCCGTACAGCCAGTTGCCGAGCCGGTTCCGCGGGCGCACGGCGTCGGCCCGGCGGAACAGCACCACGAATACGGCCTGGAACGCGTCGTCCGCGTCGGCGTCGTTGCGGAGGACGCGGCGGCACACCCCGCGGACCATCGGCCCGTGCCGGCGGACGATGGCCGCGAACGCGTCTTCGGCCCGGCGCTCCACGAAGTCGTCGAGGAGGCGTTCGTCGGTAAGCTCCCCGCCGGTGTGCGGGAGTCCGTTTCGCAATCGCTGGATGAGAGCACGCATCGCTTCGCCCGTCGTGGCCCCGCGAGCGGCCACCCGCGGTTCTGCCATTCTTTCCCGCGGGCCGAGGGGATTGATCCCGAAAACCGCGCGAAGTGAAAAAAGAACCGCCCGCGCTTCAGGCGCGGGCGGTTCGGAGTGCGGGAAGTGCCACAGCCTACGGCACGAATCGCGCATTGCCGATGAGGATGTCGCCCTTCTTTTCGCCCTTACACGTGCCCTTCACGGTGACACTTTTCCCCTCCTTTAAATCGGGGAAGTGGCTCTGGCGGAACCCGATGTTGTCGGCGAGTATCTTCTTTCGGCTCGGTATCTTCTCCGTGGAAATGAGAACCACCTCACCCTGCGGAATCTCATCGACGAGTGCTTTCGTGACCGTGACTTCCTTGTTCTTGTATTTCGCGTCGCCCGCTGCGCGGTCCTTGTAGTCGTTAAGCAGAACCTCGGCGGTGACCTGAATCGACGGGTCCGGCCCGGTCCACTCCAACGTGCCCTCACTCAGCACCGTCCCGCCGAAGTATTTGCCTTTGAGTTTAATTCGTTGCCCCTTCGAGACACCAAAGAACCGCTTGAATTCGTCGCCCTCCGCGGAGCATCTCACCCCGTCGTCCAACAGGATGAATTGACCCATCCCGAATTCATACCCTTGGAGTGTACCCTCGATTATTAGCCACTTCTGGCTGTACTTCGTGGTCGTTGCATCTGAGTTCGCCCGTTCTTCTTTCGCAAGGGCCAGCGCGGTGATTCCGATCGGGGTCGTAGATGTCCCGCGATCCCGATCCTTCTGCGCCTGCTCTTTCACCTTCTCGGCCACCAACCAGCCGACCCCGCCGACCCCGCCGCAGCAGAGGAGCAGGAGGCCGCCGACGATGAGGAGGATCATCCCGGTGTTCGACTTACCCGGCGGCTTCTGGCCGCGGCCAGGAGAGCGGTCGTCGTCCTCGTCGCGACGGCGGCGTTTCGCCGCGCGGTCGCGGTCGTCCGCGTCGCGGCCCTTGCGGCGGGTCGTCTCCTCGTCCTCCGGCGGCTCGTCCGCGTCCTCCGACCGCGCGACCGGCTTGCCGGTGATTTTGCCGCCGGTCTTCGCCGGCTTGGGCGGCTCGTCGAAGTCGTCGTATGGCACCGGCGCGGGCGCGGGCGACGGGGGCGAAGCGGCGGCCGGTTGCGCCGCCGGGATGATGTCGCCGCACTTCGGGCACTTCACCGCCCGGCCGGCGTGCTCGTCCTTGACCGAGAGCGTGGCGGAACACGACGGGCACGACAGGCGGATAGGCATCGGCCCCTCCTGGAATGAAACGGGCGGAGAATTCGGACCGGCACCACCGTTGGCGCGCGGCGCGGTTGAAGTGGAGTGTATACACGCGTTCGCGGACGGGAACGAAGAAAGCCCGGCGTCACGGGGCGACGTTCGACCACAGGTCCGCGGGGAAGAAGCGCGCGAGGTGGCCGACGTTGGTGGTGGCGATGATCGTGTCGGGATCGTTCAGCGATTCGGCCTGGGCGACCAGAATGACATCGGCGTCGATGGTGTTGTCCCCGGCGGTCGGTTGACCAGTCTGGCGGGCGAATGCCCACAGTTCGGCGGCGCGGCGCATCATGACGGTATTGAGTTCGAGATAGGTTAGCCAGGTTTGCAAGTCATCGAGTTCGCTAACACTCTTCGCCCGTCCGGCGCGTAGCAGCTCCCGGCGCACCTCGTAGTCTGTGATTTCGGGAATGAAGACGCGGTGCCCGGCGGTGATCAGGTCGCGTGCCCATTGCCGGCACGCGAGCGCGTCCGGGCGCGGGCGCGGGTCGCACAGCAGGCCGAGCGGCCCGGAGTCGAGGACAACGGTTTTCGCCATCTCACCGCTCTCCGGTCGGCGGGATCAAAGGCCGCTCGCCCTGGCGCAGCCGGGTGGCGTTCATCGCTTCCAGAACGTCGTAGTCGTCGTCCGGGTCGGGCGGCAACGCGGCCATCCGTTCCTGGTGTTCCTTTTCCATCCGCTCGCGCCGCGCGACTTCCGTCGGGGCGTTGCGGTCGATCGGCGCGACGCGCACCAGCACGACCTCGACGCGGTCGCCCTCGGTCAGGTTCGGGATCGGTCCGCCGAGCGGCTTGAGGACGCCGTTCTCGTACACGGCAGTCGCGCGGATCAGTTGCGTCGTCACGGGTCACCTCCGGTATCGGCCACCTTCAGTTTAACCGGGAACGGGACGCAGAGGCGGTTCCAAAAGGTTCAGCCAGCGGTCTTTCGTTGGTAGGTGACCAGGGGTTTCACCCTGGTCTTATGACGCGCTGACGACCTGCCACTTCTCCGCGTCGAAGAAGATCGTCGCCACGCCATCGACCTTCGGCACCCCACCCTCACCGACATCCGCGCGGCGACCGATCACGACGCTCACCGCCCGCGGGTAGCCGGGCGCGTCGCGGTAGCGGGCGAGGAGCGTTTGGTCCGCCGCGACCGCACCGGGGTTCGACAGGAACGCGAACGACACCGCCGCGAGCCGCGAATCCGACGCGCCGCGCTCGCCGAGCGTCCAGAAGAGCAGGTCGGGGGTGCGCGACCCGGCGTCCGGGTCGGCCTGAATCATGACGTGACCGAGGCCGCGCCGCACCGGCTCCGCCCGGTCCCACATGCGGCGGAACTCGTGGTAGAACTCCATTACGAACGGCCGCTCGCGCACCTTCCGCGCCGCGGCCGGTTCGTCCGCTTCTTCCGGGGTGTACGCGAGGCCGTGCGCCGCGGCGAACCGCGGGTGCGTCAGGTTCAGCACCTCGGTGACGAGCGCGAGGAACGGGTCGGTCATCGGAAGGCCCTCCCAGCCCCCTCTGCGAGCGGCCCGACAGGTCAAACGCAATCTTACTGAAAGGGAATCGTCGGCCGACATTGGCTTTGACCTCCCCCCTTGAGGGGGAGGTCGGCG
>JAYUBA010001020.1:0-4397 GCA_043741075.1 Frigoriglobus sp. | reverse complement strand
CCTTACCCCTCACCCGTCGGCGAGGCGCCGCCACCCTCTCCCGCAAGGGGAGTGGGCAACACCAAGAACCGACAGGGGGCTGACACCCCCGCTCGCCTATAAGCCTTGCTGCACGCGGCCGATGTACGCCAGCGCGCGGTCGGCTTCGGTCGCCTCGTTGCGGCTGTCGAGCATCGCCCGCACGCGGAGCAGCAGCTCCGTCTTGTTGATCGGCTTCGTGATGAAGTCGTCGGTGCCGGCGTCCACGGCCGTCTCCACGTCCGTCGCCTGGTCGAGCGCCGTCACCATCAGCACCGACACGCCGCTCGTCGCCGGGTCGGCGCGGAGCCGCCGGCACACCTCGAACCCGCTCAGCTTGGGCATCATCACGTCGAGCAGGATGAGGTCCGGCTTCCACTCGCGGGCGGCGGCGAGCGCCTCCTCGCCGTTGTAGACCAGCTTCGTGTCGAAGCCGGACCCGTCGAGGTGGGCGTCGAGCAGGTCGGCGTTCGACGGGTTGTCGTCGGCGATCAGAATGCGCGGCATGGCGTCCTCTTGCGTTCTTCACCCGATAAGCATTATACGGAAGGCTGTGTGCGACCGCCGGAGGAGCGACGACCGATGCGCGTGATCCTGAACCCGAAGCACGCGGACCACGCCCCGCCCGGCGAAGTAGAGGGCGGCGCGGTCATTCCTTCTTACGAAGCGCCGGGCCGGTTCGACGCGATCCGCGCCGCGCTCGAAGCCGCGGGCGGGTTCTGTTTCGAGGAACTCGCGAAGCCGAGTGAGACGTGCGTCGCGGCCGTTCACGACGCGGCGTACGTCGCCTACCTGCGCGAAGCCAGCGTCGAGGCGAAGCGCGCCCGCGACCCGGCCGCGAAGCAACTGTGGCCCACCGTGTTCCCGTTCGGCCCGAACCCGCGCGCGACCGGCACCCGCGCCCTCAGCGGCCAGTACTGCTTCGACACCTACACGCCGATTCTGCCCGGCACGTTCGCCGCGGCGCTCGGCGGGGCGAACGCCGCGGCGCGGGCCGCCGATCTGGTCGCGGAAGGCGCGGAGCGCGCGGTGTACGTGCTGACGCGCCCGCCCGGCCACCACGCCGAACCCGACCGGTGCGGCGGCTACTGCTACTTCAACAACGCGGCCGTCGCGGCGGAGCGCCTGTCGAAGCGCGGCCCGGTCGCGGTCCTCGACCTCGACGTTCACCACGGCAACGGCACGCAGCACATCTTCTACTCGCGCGCGGACGTACTCACGGTGTCGGTTCACGGCGACCCGGCCGCGCTGTACCCGTACTTCAGCGGGTTCGCGGACGAGACCGGCACCGGCGCGGGGTTGGGCTTCAACCTGAATCTGCCGCTCCCGCCCGGCACCGGGGTGAAGGAGTACCGACCGGCGCTCGCGACCGCTCTCGACGCCGTGCGCCGGTTCGAGCCATCGTTCCTGGTGTTCGCGTTCGGCGCGGACGCGCACGAGGCCGACCCGATCGGCGGGTTCAAGCTGCCGACGAAGTTCTTCGCGGAGATGGGCGCCGCGGTGCGCGAATTGGGGTTACCGACGGTAGTGGTGCAGGAGGGCGGGTACAACCTCGCGACGCTCGGCGGGTGCGTCGCGGAGGTGCTGAAGGGGTTGCGCGCCGCCTGACGCGGCGGTTCATTCGAGAAGGTCTTTGCGAACGGCGATCCGCGCTCCGGGCGAGGACAGCACCACGAAGTCCCCGGTATCGGTGCCGTTCCACAGGGCCATGAACTCCGGGTCGCCGCCGAACCGCTCGTCGGACGGCAGCCGACGGTCCAGGACGATCACCCCGATCTGGTGCTTCGCCACGAACGCCCGGAACCCCTCCGCCTTCCGGTCGTGCGCGACCGCGAAAACCGGGGACGCCACCCACCCGGAGCGGATCGACCCGTAGGAGCCGTGATCCATCACGACCGCCACCGGGCGCGGCGGGAGCGCGTGCAGTAGCGACATGATCTCCCGGCTCTCGAACGCGTCCGCCGCCGGGCGGGCCTTCGACAGCAGCGGCCGGAGGGGCGTCCACTCGTTGCGAGCGGTCGGGGTCAGAAGGATGAGCAGCGCCCCGGCAGCGAACCCCGCGGCGCGGACCTTCCACCGGTCCGGCGTGCCGAGCGACGCCGCCGGCCACCGCGGCGCGGGAAGCCCCGACACCGCCAGCGCCAGCAGGAAGAACAGCGGGAGCAGCAGGTAGTGGTCGCGCGGGTACACGATCAGCACCGCCGGCCCGCTGATGACGGCGACGCACGCCAGCGCCAGCAGCGCGGCCCGCAGCGGTTGGCCGTCGGGGCCGCGCTGCCCGCCGCTCTGGACACGACGAACCAGCCCCACGAAGCCGACCCCCAAAGCCGCCACCAACAGGAGGTGCGCCGGCTTGCGGGGCGTGGCCGCCAGCGCCATCGGGCGGCAGAGGTTGAACGTGGCGCTCGGGAGCCGAAGCAAGTTCCGACCGACATGCAGCGCCACCGCGTCCGGTCGGGCGCGGACCGCTTCGCCGAGCGTCCGCGCCTCCCCGAAGTCCGTCCGGGCCGCGCGGTCCCAGTGGGTCGTCCACTCCGTCGGGTCGCCCCGGCCGGTCGCCTCTTCCACCGTGCGGGCGTAGTGCTGGGCGAACGCGGCCCACCCGCGCGGCCCGTCCGGCAGCGGCAGTCCGATTGCGAAGCCGCACGCCGCGACCGCCGCGACCAGCGGGACGGCCCACGGCACGAACTCCCGCCACCGGCCACGTCCCCGCGCGCACGCCCACGCTCCGCCGGCGAGGTACAGCGGCAGGAAGACCAGCAGCAGCGTGCCGAACTCCGGCCGGGCGTAGCACGCCGCGAGCGCCCCGAAGCCGACCGGCCCGCACGCGCCCAGCACCGACCGCCGGTACGTACCCGCCAGCACGCCGACCGCCAGCAGGGCCGTCGCCAGGTGCATCGGGAACGGGTCGAGGGCGGCCAGTTGCGTGTTCAGCACCAGCACGCTCGCCGCAGTCGCGCCCGCCCACCGCCCCGTTCCCAGCCGCCGCACCAGCGCGTAGAAGAGAACGGCCAGTACGACCTGCAACAACCCGTGGCTGACGAACGACAGGTACTCGACAGGAACCGGAAGGTGCATCAGCAGGCGGTACCACTGCACATAGAGGGGGCCGCTCTCGATGCCCCCTCGACCCAGCCCGGTCGCGTCCAGGGCAAAGGAGAGGTACGCCGTCTCGTCCGTCATCGCCAGGTCGCGGGCGCGCCACTCGCCGACCGCTGACTTGGCCGCGACGGCGAGCAGGATCAGCACCGGCACCGCCTCGCGGGCGACCCCGCACCACCGCGACGGCCGAAGCGCGTCCCCACTCTCCATGAGCGATCACTCTTCCTGAATGGCGGCGCGCACCGGCCGACGCGGGCGGGGATTCCGTCAGGAAGTATCGGCCGCGAACGCGTGGGGCTGAAGGTCGTCCCAATTTACGGGGGGATTTCCGGCCGGTGCGCGCGACGCGACTCGGCCCTGCCGGAGCGGTTTTCGGTCAAGAGGTGCGACGAAACGGCGCGCGAGGCCACATCAGAAGGAGGACGATTGGGAAGTGGGAGATGTCCACCCCGCAGATGAACCGCAGGGGCGTGAGCGGGTGGAGCGGTTGAAGCACCGTGGCACGTCCTTGTGCGCGGTGCGGAAGACCGATCGGGATTTCAGGAACTGGTACAGACCGGGCCGGGGCACCGCCCCGGCCGGTCCGAAGCGGCTCACGCGAGGGCGGTCTTGATGGCCTTGATCGGGCGGATGTTCACCTTGTTGTACGCCGGCTTGTCCTTGGTCGTGTACTCGGTCTTCGTGAGCGGGTTGATCTTCTTCTCGCCGCCCTTCTTGGCCGAGACGCGGGTGAGCGTCATCCGGGCCAGGCCGGGGAACACGAACTTGCCCGGCCCCTTCAGTTCCGCGGTCACCGTATCGACCAGTACGGTCAGCACGGCGTCCACCTGCTTCTTGCTCAACTCGGCCTTCTCCGCGAGGTGGGCGACGAGTTGGGACTTCGTGAGGGCCTTCTTCACCGCCGCCGGCTTCTTCGCGCTAGCCTTTGCTGCCTTCGCCATGTCTGCATCTCCGGTACGTGAAACGGGGGAACTGCGAATCTGCAAGGAAACTAAGGGGTTTCGTATGCGGTTGTCAACAACACAACGCAAAATACCCTGAAATATCCGGTATTATCCCGTTCGCGGCCCGTTTCGGGGCGATTTTCGCCCGCATTTTCGCGGTTCTGCCCGGTACACGCGCCACGCGCGCCACGACCCGGCGCGCCGGCGACGAACCGCACCCGGCCCGCGAACGTCATGTCTGACCGGTGGGAACGGCGTCCGGAACGGGCCGGCTGTCGCGATTATGTTGGTTATTTTGGTTGGTACAGGATGGCTTCGCTCTGGCCCTCTCCC
>JAYUBA010001019.1:0-4401 GCA_043741075.1 Frigoriglobus sp. | reverse complement strand
CCACAAAGAGACGGGGTGAGGAGTACAGCGTACCGGAAACGAAACGGCCGGGGCAAGGCGCCCCGGCCGCGCAGGTTACATTGGCGACCCGCTGGGTCGCACGCTAAACAGCTTACTTCTGTCCTCTGTCCTCTGTCCTCTGTCCTCTGTCCTCTGTCCTCTGACCGTTCGCCTTACGCCAGCGCCTTCTCGATCACCTTGCCCTCGCGGAAGAGCTGGACCGGGCGGCCGGTCGGGGTCTGCATCTCGGTGTTCGGGTCGATGCCGAGGTTGCGGAAGATCGACGCCGACACGTCGTCCGGGGTGACCGGGTCCGTCGCCGGGGCCATGCCGCTGGCGTCGGTGGTGCCGTGGGCGTACCCGCGCTTGAACCCGCCGCCGGCCAGCACGCACGCCATCGACCGCGCCCAGTGGTCCCGCCCGCTGGTCTTGTTCACCTTCGGCGTGCGGCCGAACTCGCCGGCGCACATCACGACCGTGCTGTCCAGCAGGCCGCGCTCGTCGAGGTCGCGGATCAGCGCCGACAGCACCTGGTCGGTCGTCGGGGCGAGCCGCGTCTTGTGTGCGTTGAACGTCTGGCTGTGGGTGTCCCAGCCGCCGAAGCTGACGGTGGAGAACCGCACACCCGCTTCCACGAGCCGGCGGGCCGCCAGCGCGCCCTGGCCGAACGGCGTGTTGCCGTACATCTCGCGGGTGGCCGCCTTCTCGCTCCCGAGGTCCAGCGCCTTGCGGGTCTTGTCGCTCTTGAGGATCTCGAGCGCCTGCTGGTGGAAGGTGCCGAGGCCGTCCACGAGGTCGTTGGACTTGTCGAGGCCGGCGAACCCGGTGTCGAACTTGCGGAGCAGCAGGTCCCGCTTCTCCAGGTCTTCGAGCGTGAACGTGCCCTTCAGGGTCAGACCGCGGACGCTGAACCCGCCGCCGGCCCCGCCCTTCCCACCGCCGCCGTTACCGTTGCCCTCGATGATGAACGGGTTGTACCCGGTGCCCAGGTAGCCGGCCTGCCCGACGAGGCCGCTGCGGACTTCGCCGAAGGTGACGTACGGCGGCACGCCCACGTCGGTCTTGAGCAACTTCGAGGCGACCGACCCGAGCGCCGGGTACTGGAGCGCCGCGGTCGGCTTGTTCCCGGTGGTCATGAACACGGCCGCCGGGCCGTGGCTGGGGATCGTGTGGTACAGCGACCGCACGATGGTGGCCTTGTCCATGACCTGCGCGAACTTCGGGAACGTCTCGGCGACCCGGACGCCGGCCACGCTGGTGTCGATGGACTTGAACTCGCCGCGGATGCCTTCGGGCGCGTCCGGCTTGTTGTCCCACATGTCGATGGTGGCCGGGCCGCCGGCGAGCCACAGCAGGATGACGCTCTTGGCCTTCGCGGTGCCCTCGGTCTCCTTCTTCGCCTTGGCCTTGGCCTCGGAGGCGAGGATGCCGGGCAACGTGAGGCCGAGGATACCGGCCGACCCGATGGTCAGCGCGTCGCGACGGTGGAAGCCTTCGCAATCGGTTCGGCGGTTCGCGGACATGGCAGCGGTCCTTTGGGGAAGGTGGGGAACGAGAATCTTGTCTATCGTCTGATATTCTGCCGCTTGCGGCTTCGCGGGCGCGCGCGAAGCCGCAAGCGGCTGTCAGTGGTTCAGAATAAATTCCCGCGTGTTCACGAGCGCCCAGATCAGGTCGGTGACGCCCTCGGTGCGGTTCTTCGCCGACTTCAGGTGCGCCACCGCGTCGGCCTTCTCGGTCGCCTTCGGCAGGCGCGAGAGCGTCGCCAGGAACGCCTCTTCGGCCAACTCCTCGTCGCTCATCTTGCTCTTCGCGAGCTTCAGCACACGGCCGTCGGCGGCGGTGAACTTCGCCATCACCGCGGGGTCGGTCATGCGGAACAGCGTCTGGGGGAGCGCCGCCTCGGTGGCCCGCTCGCAGTCACACGCGGTGGTCCGCGGCGGGCGGCCGAAGATGCGCAGGGCGTAGGCCACGCTGCCGCTCAACCGGCTCGAGCCGAGTTCGACCATCTTCGTGCCGTCCGGGGCCGCCTCCTGCCCGGTAAACTTCTCCTCCACGCCCATCGCCGCGTTCAGCACGTCCACCACCTGCTCGGCCATCAGCGGGCGGACGTAGGCGTGCGAGTAGTTGTTCTTGTCGAACGTGTTCGTCTCGTTGGGCACGTAGGTCAACTGGTACGTGCGGCTCATCAGAATCGCGCGCTCCAGATTGCGGATGTCGTACCCGCTCGTGGTGAAGTCGGCCGCGAGCGCGTCGAGCAGGCGCGAGTTCGTGGGCGGGTTGGCGAGCGAGAAGTCGTCCACGGGGTTCACGAGGCCGGTGCCGAAGTAGTGCGCCCACGCCCGGTTCACGAAGCTCTTGGCGAAGAACGGGTTGTCCGCGGCGGTCACCCACTCGGCCAGCGCCACGCGCGGGTCGGTGCCCGCCTTGAGGACGATCTCCGGGCCGCCGAGCGTCTTCGGCTTCGGCGTGTTGGCGTTCGCGGGGTTCGGCCGCAACTTGGAAGCGGCGGCCCCGACGAACAGTTCGCGGACGACGGAGACGGTGTTCGCGTTCTTCCCGACGGCGGCATTCTTCCGGGCGGCGTTCTCCGCGTCGGCCAACTTCTTCAGGTCCGGGCTGCTGAACTGGTTAGCGTTGAACGTCATCTGGGAGAACACGTTGGCGAACGCCCAGTACTCGTCCTGCGTCCAGCGGTCGGTCGGGTGCTTGTGGCACTGGGCGCATTCGAGCCGCACGCCGAGGAACGCGGCGGCCACCTTCTCGCTCCATTGTTCGGTGGGCACCTGCGCCTGCCGCCGCCAGAAGAGGTCGAGCGTCTTCTTCTCCGGGTAGTCGGTCGTGAAACCCTTCGCGGTCTGCTCGTCGATCTTCTTCACGAACGCGAGCCACTCCTCCGGGGTGCCCCCGTCGCGGCTGGTCGCGGTGAGGATGTCCTTCACGATCTGGTCGTAGGGCACGTTGTCGGCGACGCGCTTGCGGAGCCAGTCGTGCCACATCTGCGACCGCTTCGGCTGCGTCGGCTGCGGGTTCTCGAGCGCCTGCGTGTTGTTGCCGGTGATGTCCGAGAGCTTGGTCGCCCACACGGCCGCGTGCAGCGGGTGCGCGAGCAGCGTGTCGATCATCTTCTCGCGCTTCTTCGCGTCCTTGTCGGCGACGAACGCGCGGATCACGTCCGGCGGCGGGAGTTGCGCGAGCGCGTCGATGTAGATGCGGCGGAGGAACATCTCGTCGTTGGCAAGGTCCGACGCCACCACGTTCATCATCTTCAGCTTGGCGAACACTTCCTTGTCGATGTAATTCACTTCCGGCACGGCCTTGTACGCGCCCGCCCGCGCCGGCGACGGCACCAGCACGCGGATCGCCTTCACGCTGCCGCGGTACAGCACCGTGAGGCCGGCGTCGCCCGGCTGACGGGGCGTGAGCAGCCCGAGCGGCGAGACGGCCGCGATCGCGTCGTCGGTGATCTTGAAGTCGCAGAACGGCGTGATGTCTTCCTTGGTGCCGTCCGTAAAGGTCGCAGTGACAGTGAGTTGCTTCGACTTGGTGTCGGCGAGCAGCGCGAAGTCGGGCGGGCTGATTTCGAGTTTCTCGATCGCGCCGCTGCCCTTCTCCCACTTCGCCCCGGTGCGGATCCACTCGCGGAACACGTTGTACACCCAGCCGTCCTTGCCGAACCGCATCCCGCCGTCGTGGTACGTCTGCCCGGTCGCCTTCAGCAGGATGAGGCTCTCGTCCGGCTTGACGGCGTTGACGCGGCGGCCGAGGCCGTCGCGGGTGAGGTTGGCGAAGTCCATTGCGGGTTCGTAGCCGAAGAGCGAGAGGCGGAAGCCGTTCTTGCCCTGGAACGAGCCGTGGCAACTGCCGGCGTTGCACCCGACCTTCGAGACGAGGCCCATGATGTGCCGCTCGAAGTCCACCTTCTTGACCGTGCCGCCGGTGGGGAGATCGACATCGGCCCGGCCGACCCCGGAGAGGGTGGCGCAAGCGGCGAGTGCGTAGAGGCAGCGGTGGGAGAACATGGCAGCGTCTCGGCGGGGTCTTCCTGAGCGGGGGGCGTAAGCCCCCTGTGCGGAGCAACGGCGGGAATCGGCGGGAGCGTGCAGGGCGTGTTCGTCAAAGTTTCGCGTGTCGTTCGCGTATGAGCAAGGGAAATCTTCGTTCACATTTCCCCGTTTCGTGCGGAGTCCTCTCCCGCTATTCATTGGAAGACAGAAGCCCACAGTGCGGATGGGCAGACACGCGAATTCCTCGCGGAAGCGGAATGCGACGGCCACTGAGCGCAAGACCATTCAACTGAAAGCCTTAACAGTACAGCGCGGGTTCAGATGACGCATTTATGCCGCTGTTTCTTGTGGGACTTGGCGGCCTGAGTGTTGCGCCTCTGGTGGTACCGGAGCA
>JAYUBA010001018.1:0-4419 GCA_043741075.1 Frigoriglobus sp. | reverse complement strand
GTGCTCCGGTACCACCAGAGGCGCAACACTCAGGCCGCCAAGTCCCACAAGAAACAGCGGCATAAATGCGTCATTTGAACCCGCGCTGTACTGTTAAGCGCAGACCCGCTGAAGCCGCTGAAGCCGCTGAAGCCGCTGAAGCCGCTGAAGCCGCTGAAGCCGCTGAAGCCGCTGAAGCCGCTGAAGCCGCTGAAGCGGGTCACTACGAACGGCTGGAGTTGTTCGGGTAATTCTCTGTTCGTAGTGGCTTCAGCGGGTCTTGAGCGCAGACCCGCTGAAGCGGGTCACTACGAACGGAAGCTCACTTCACCAGCACGCAGAAGTCGATCTGGTACGCGGTCAGTTCCGGGCGGCGGCTGATGTCGGTCACCAACTTCTGCGCCTCGGCCGCGGTGCGAATCTCGAAGCACACGCTCAGCTTCTTCGTGCCCGTCCAGCGCACTTCCACGCCCTCCGCACGCCCCTGACACACCTGCTTGACGAGCGTCCCCACCGGGTCCGGGGTCTTGTCGTTCATCTGCCCGCGGGCCACGGGCGGCGGCACCGGTGCGCCGCCGGTCTGCCCCGCGGGCGCGGCTTCGGGCGACATCGTCGGGAGCGGTGCCACGCCCGGAGCGGGTGCCCAGGTGCCCGGTGCGGGCGCGGCGGGTTCGGCCGACTGCTGCCACCGCAACTCGTCGCGCGGCGGGTTCGCCGTGACGGAGGTCGGGAGCGGCGACGGCACCACGTTCATCGGCTTCGATTCGGTCACGAACACGGGCGTCTTCACCGGCTCGACGGACGGCACCGGAGTGACGAGCGGGAGCGGCGGCAGAACCGCGACCGGTGCCGGAACCACGGGCGGCGCGATGGCGACCGGCCGCGGCAGCGGGGTGAGCGCCGGCACACCGACCGGAGCGGCCGGCGGGTTGAACAGCGGCGCGGGCGCGACACCGACGCCGGAACCGGGCATGAACTTCGCCTCGGCCGGCGGGGCGAACCGCGGCGCCTCCGGGCGCTCGGTGTACTGAATCGTCGGCTGCGGCAGCGAGGCCACCGGTAACACCGGTTGGGGGGCGGTCGGCGCGCGCGCCGCCAGCCCGTAGCTCGGCGGCTCGGTGCCGGGCGCGATCCGCGCCGGGTTCGACACCGGCACCGGGAACGCGCCCGGCGTCGCCCCGGTGATCGAGTACCAGTTGGCCGACGCCTTCGGGTACTGCCCGGCCGGGGCGAGCTGGTTCGCGCCGGGCGTGACGCTGCCCCACCCGTACCACCGGTACGCCGGCGGCCCGGCGTACACCGGTGTGCCGTTGGTGCCCGTGCCGCGGAACGGCGTGGCGGCCGTCGGCGTCTCCGGCGGTTGCGCCTGCGGCGGTATCACCGGTTGCGAGAGTCGCTTCGGGGCCGGTTGCTTCTCGCCGGACAGCGTGCCCTTGATGCGGTCGAGCAACTTCGGTTGAACGGGCGCGTCGTCCGGCACGAGCGCCGTCGGCGGGGTGAGAGGGCGAACCGTGCCCTTCGACCCCAGGCTCGCGGCCGGTTGCACGTTCGGGTCGCCGCTCAGCCACGCGGGGCCGGAGGCGACGCCGGGCGCCCGCTGGCCGTTCGCTCGCGTCACCGGTGTACTCGACAGGTACGGGGACGACGGGAAGTCGTCGGCCGCGCCGCGCGCCACGGGCGGCAGGTCGCCCGGCGCGAGCGCCTGCGGCGGCTTGAGCGTCGCGGCGCGCTCCCGCGGCGCGGGCGGTTGCCCCACGGCGACCGTTACCGCCAGCCCCAGCACCGCGATCGTGCCCACTGTGACCCGCATGGTCTCATCCCTGAGAGTTCGAGAGTGCTGAGTCCAAAGTGCTGAGTGCTGAGGGGACGTGAGTCCCGTGCCGACGGGCTTGCCCTCGGCACTCAGCACCTTCTTCCCAGCACTCTACTACCTTCTCGGCTGCGGTCGGGTCGTCCCGACGCCCGTCAGCCCGGACCGCATCCCGCCGCCGCCGCCGCCGCGCCCGGCGCCCGGGAAGTAGCCCATCGTGTTGTTGAACACCACCGGGTGGCCGGCCGGCGGCAGCACGTCGCCGATCCCGACCTCGCGCGGCTGGAGCGGGTCCGGCGCGTTCGCCAGTTGCGGGAAGAACGCCTGCCGGTTCCCGCCGGCCGCCGTGAACGGGGCGCCCAGCCCGAAGCCGTTCCCGCCGCCGACCGTGCTCGGCCGCACGAAGTTGTAATAATTCACGCTCGGGTTGCCGCTGCGATTCAGGTTCAGGTACGGGCTGAGCGGCGAGTTCGGCTGCCCCCCCGGTGTCTGGTACGGTTGCTGCTGGAACTGGGCCGAGGCGACACCGGCCGTGCCGAGCGCGGCGGCGAGTGCGAGCAACGAGCGTGTCACGGTTCATGCTCCTGGTTGTGGCGGGCGACTCGCGCCGGTCGTCATTCCTGCCGGCGCGGGGGGCGGGGGGTTTCCCCGCACCCCAAGCATACCACCTACCTGCCGTTGATGTTGTTACCGTTGAGCCCGACGCCGCGAAGTTGGTTCACCACACTCGACCCGAGGAGGGTGATGCCGAAGATGCGCTCGACCGGCGCGAGCACGCGGGCCAGCGTGCGGTCGATGGACACGAGCCGCTGCGCCTTCACGTAGATGCGGTCGCCGGGCATCACCTGGTAGTTCGTGGCCGCGACGCCGTGCTGCGTGATGCCGATCCAATCGACCGGCAGGATCTGCCACGGCTGGCCGGGGTGCGGCGTGCGGCGGGCCACCCAGATGTTCCGCTTGCTGGACACGTCCGGGAGGCCGTTGATGTTGCTCAGCGCGTCCAGTACCGTCTCGCTGCCGGTGATGGGGAACGGGAACACCTGCTCGCCGGCCCCCTGACCGCCGCCGTCGGTGATGACGTAGTACCGCTTGCTGTTGTACGCGAGCACGTCCACGATCACCGTGATGCTTTCGAGGCTGGTGCCGAGCTTCTTGAGCGTGTCCTGCTTGATGAGGTGGGCGCGGATCGAGTCGGCCGCCTGCTCGAGCGTCAGCCCGGAGACCGGCACCGAACCCCAGAAGCCGAGGCCGACGGTGCCGTCGAGCCGCACCTGGAACGGCCCGGACACGGGCTGCACCGGGAGCCGGTCGGTGACCGTCTCGTAGATCTTCTCTTTGGTCTTCGGGTCCTCTAACTCAACCCCGTCCTTATCCTGTTTCGGCACACGGCTCCGCTGGATCACCTCGATGAGCAGTTGGTCCGGCGCCTCGATCACGTAGGGCGGGAGTACGATCTTCTCCAGCTCGCGCGGCACGGCCCCCGGCGGCGGAACGGCGATGTGCGCCGTCGCATCGCCGCCCATCGGGCCGTGGTCGAACCCGCCGTACGACCCGTGCATGCAGCCGACGGCCGCCAGCGCCAGCCCCGCGGCCACCGTCACACCGCTCATCCGCCGCGTGGCCGCCATGTGTGCTCCCCCGCGCAATTCGAGTCCGGCAAGCGCCGGCATCGGTGGTGTTATCGGCGCCACCGGACCGGTTCCTGAACCAAACCCCCGGAATCCGCGCGCTTCGGTTCAAGTGCGGGAAGCTGGGTCAGGTGAGCAGGCGGGCGAGGTTGAAGTACGCGAGCAGGGCGACCACGTCCGCGCACGTGAGCGCGATCGGCCCGGCCGCGACCTGCGGGTCGCGCTTCAACAGGCGCAGCACGTGCGGCACCGCGAGGCCGGCGACGGCCGCACCGGTCACGCCGACGGCGATGCCGCCGAGCACGATGAGGAACAGCACCGCAAGCCCCTGCCAGACGGCCGCGATGCCGCCGACCAACACCCCGGTCGCGAGGCCGAGCAGCACGCCGGTCGCCGCTTCCGGCCGCAACCGGCGGAACAGTTCGCCCCACGACGGGCCGGCGTCGCGGAACGCCTCCAGCGCGAGCGTGACGGACTGAATCGCGACGCTCTCCGCGAGCGCGAGTACCACCGGGATGAACAGCGCCAGCACCGCGTGCTGCCAGTTCAGTTCGACGTGGTACATCTCCACGAGAACGGCCGCGAGGGTGCCGCCGGCGACGTTGCACAGCAGCCACGGGAACCGCCCGCGGAACGCGGTCAGGGGCCGCGCCTGCTGCGCGCGTGTGAGGCGCACGCCGATCAACTGGAACACGTCGTCGCGCGGGCCGGGCGACGCCGGCGCGGTGTTCCCGTCGCCGGTTTCGGCCAGTTCCTCGGCATAGGTTTCGATGTCGATCACGCCGACGAGCCGCCGCGCCTCATCGACCACCGGGAACGCGAGTAACCGGTGCATCGTGAAGAACTCGCACGCGTCGAGTAGCGTGGCGAACGACGGGATGGCGATGACGGACGCGATCATGATGTCCGCCACGCGCGTGTCGAGTGCCGCGAGCAGGAGCCGCCGCGTGGGGACGACGCCGAGCAGCCGCATCGACTCATCGACCACGTAGAAGTAGATGA
>JAYUBA010001017.1:0-4420 GCA_043741075.1 Frigoriglobus sp. | reverse complement strand
CCCCCTCAAGGGGGGAGGTCAAAGCCAAAGCCGACGAACCGCCTCTTGTTCGCGCGTTACGGCCCTCACGGTGCTACTGCTCGCGTCACTCGGCGGGCGCGCCGCGGCGCAGGAAGTCACGCTCTCCGAGCCGTTCAAACCGGGACACACCACGAAGGTCGAGATTCAGGTGAAGCTCACCGGCAAGCTCTCGCTCCCTTCAACCGAGAAGGGCAAGCCGGGACAACTGGTCACCGTCGCGGGCACGAGCAAACTCGCCTACGAAGAGCGCGTCCTGCAACCCGATGACGCGACCCTCCTCAAGACGGTGCGGGCGTATCGTGAGGTCGAGTTCGAGCGCACCGTCGGCGGGGCGAAGCAGGACGCCGGTATTCGCCCGTCGGTGCGCCGCATGGTGGTCATCAAGGCGGGCGAGCGGAAGGCGCCGTTCTCGCCGGACGGCCCGATGACGTGGGGCGAACTCGACGTGGTCCGCACCGACGTGTTCAACCCCGCGCTGATCCCCGGATTGCTCCCCCCGAACGCCGTGAAGCCGGGGCAGTCGTGGAAGGCGTCCGCCGCGGCCGTCGCGGAACTCACCGACATGGAGAAGGTCGAAGAGGGCGCGATCGCGGTCGAGTTCGTGGGCGTGACGAAGGTGGGCGGCAAGCAACTCGCGCGGCTGAAGATCGGCGGCACCGTTCGCGGGGTGAACGAGGACGGCCCGAACCGACAGAAGCTCGACGGCACCGCGTACTTCGACCTGGAGGCCGGCATCCTGACCTACCTCTCCGTAAAGGGCACGAAGGAACTGCTCGACGGGAAGGGCCAGACGGTCGGGGTGATCGAGGGGCAGTTCGCGATGACCCGCACGGCGGTCGCGAAGATGCCGCCCGACCTGTCCGACGCGTCGCTCCGCGACCTGGACCTGAAGCCGGGCGCGGAGAACACCCTCCTCCTGTACGACAACGCCGACCTGGGGGTTCGGTTCCTGCACCCGCGCGGGTGGCGGGTCGGGGCGGTGCAGGGCAAGCAGGTGACGCTCGACCACGCGGCCGGCGGCGGCCTCCTTCTCACCGTCGAGGCCGGCGCGAAGGTGCCGACGGCCGACGAGTACCTGAAGGAAACGCTGGCGGTTTTGGAGAAGCAGAAGGCGACCGTGACCGCGACGGAGAAGCCCGTCCGCGTCCGCGCCGACCCGGTGCAACTCGACCGCTTCGCGCTCGACGCGACCATCGGCGCGAACAAGTTGCGGCTGGAGTACGCGGTGCTGCGGCAGACCGACGGCGGCGCGACCGTCGCCGCGACGCTGCCCGCCGCCGACGCGGACCTGCGCCCCGAAGTGGCACGCATCGTGCGTAGCCTCAGCGTGACGAAGAAGATCGAGAAGTAGTGGGCAGTGGGCAGTGGGCAGTGGACAGATAAGACAAGTTCTTCGGTTCGTTGTGATCTGAGCCGATGTGGGCGGGTCTGGCTGTTCTGCCCACTGTCCACTGTCCACTACCCACTTGCCGGGAGGCCCTGTGGCCGGGTTGCGGGTGCTGTTAGCGGCGAGCGAGGTGGTCGGGTTCGCCAAGACCGGCGGGCTGGCGGACGTGACCGGCGCGCTGCCGCGGGCGCTGGCCCGGCGCGGGAACCTCGCCGCCGTCGTGATGCCGCTGTACGCGGCCGTGCGCCGCGCCGGCGTGCCCATCGAGCGCACCGGCATCGTGCTGCCCGTCCCGATGGGCGACCGCGTGCTCGCGTGCCGCGTGTACCGCTCGCACCTGCCCAACAGCGACGTGCCGGTGTTCCTGATCGAGCACCAGCCGTTCTTCGAGCGCGACGACCCGAAACTGGGCCGCGGGCTGTACCAGCAGGCGGTGCCGGGCGGGAACAAGGCGGACTACTGGGACAACGGCGAGCGGTTCGTGTTCTTCTCGCGCGCCGTGCTGGAACTGGTTCCGCACCTCGGGTTCCCGCCGGACGTGATCCACGCGAACGACTGGCAGACCGGCCTGATCCCGGTGCTGCTCCGCGAAGCGTACCGCCAGCACCCCGGCTACCAGCGCATCCGGTCGGTACTCACCATCCACAACATCGCCTACCAGGGGTCGTTCCCGCGCGACCTGATGAACTTCACCGGCCTGCCGGCGTGGCTGTACAACCCGTCGCAGCTCGAACACTACGGGCTGAACTTCCTGAAGGCCGGCGTGGTGTTCGCGGACGCGGTGACCACCGTCAGTCCGACGTACGCGCGCGAGATTCAAACCGGCGAGTACGGCTACGGGCTGGAAGGGACGCTCGCCAGCTTAAACTGGAAGTTGTCCGGCATCGTGAACGGGTGCGACTACGAGCACTGGAGTCCGGCCGCCGACCGGCACATCGCGGTCTCGTACACGCCGGAGACGGTGTTCGAGACCAAGCCGCTGTGCAAGGCCGACCTGCAGCGCCGCTTCAACCTGCCGCAAGACCCGAAGGCACCGGTACTCGGCGTGGTGGCGCGGCTGGTGAGTCAGAAGGGCATCGACCTCATCACGAGCGCCGCGCCGGGGTTCCTCGACCTCGGCTGTCAGCTCGTGGTACTCGGCGACGGGGACCGCGAGTTCCACGACCAACTTCAGTCCCTCCGCGACCGCCACCCGGACCGCGTCGGCATCTACCTCGGCTTCGACGAGCCGCGGGCGCACGCGATCGAGGCGGGGAGCGACCTGTTCCTGATGCCGAGCCGGTACGAGCCGTGCGGGCTGAACCAGATGTACAGCCTGAAGTACGGCACCCCGCCGGTGGTGCGGACGACCGGCGGCCTCGCCGACACGGTGGTGAACGCGACGCTGGAGAACCTGGCCGACGGCCGCGCCACCGGGTTCAGCTTCACCGACTACACGCCCCACGCGCTGTACGAGACGGTGAAGTGGGCGGTCACGCTCTACCGCGACCGGCCGGCCGACTTCCGCCAGGTGGTGCGCACCGCGATGGCGCAGGACTGGAGTTGGGACCGCAGCGCCGAAGCCTACGAGAAGCTATACATGAAGGTGATCGGCGGGTGACCCGCGAACCCCTCACGTTGACAACATGTCGCATCTGACATATCCTGAACGGGATGAGTGACGCCCGCAAGCCCCTCGTCTGGCTGCACGGCGAGATCAAGACGCCGCCGTTTTCTCGGAACGCCCGGATCGAAGCCGGGACGCTGCTGCGGCGCCTTCAGGAAGGCGATTCGATCGGGATGCCGCTCGCGCGCCCGATGCCGAGCGTCGGCCCGCGGTGCCACGAACTGCGGGTGCGTGACGAGAACCGGAACTGGCGGATCATTTACCGCATCGACGACGACGCGATCATCATTGCCGAAGTCTTCCCGAAGACGACGCCAAAGACGCCGAAGCAGGTGATCGACGCGTGCCAGCGCCGGCTGACTCTGTACGACGCCTCCGCGTAGTGGGAGCGAAGCATGAAAGCCGACAAGCGGAAGAAGCTCGAAGCGGCCGGATTTCGGGTCGGGAGCGCCGAGGACTTCCTCGACCTGACCCCCGGCGAGCGGGAGTTGGTCGATCTGCGCCTGAAGGTGAGCCGCCTCGTGCGCGCCCTGCGCGAGCGCCAGAACCTCACGCAACCGCAGTTGGCGAAGCGGATCGGGTCCAGCCAGTCGCGCGTGGCGAAGCTCGAAAGCGCGGCCGGTGACGTGTCGCTCGATCTGCTCTTCCGCGGGTTCTTCGCCGTCGGCGGGAAGTTGGCCGACGTAACCGGTGCGCCACCGTCCAAGCCCGCGGTTCGGCGCGCCCGCCCGGAGCCCACGTCCCAGCGTGCCCGCGCCGCGGTCAAGCCGTGACCGCTACCACCTTCCCGCGCTCCAACCGCAGCGTCTTCGACACGCTGCGCGGAAGCTCGCCCGGTTCGTGCGTCACGAAGAGGAGCGTCTGGTCGGCGCCCAACTCGCGGTCGAGCCAGTCGCGACAGCGGGCGGTGGCGGTCGCGTCCATCCCCTGAAACGGCTCGTCGAGGATCAGCAGCGGCGGGCGCTTCACCAGCGCCCGCGCCAGCAACACCAGGCGCTGCTCGCCGGTCGAGAGACACTTGAACGCGCGGGTCGCGAGGTGCGCGATCCCGAACGCCGCGAGCAACTCGCGCACGCGGTCGTTCTGCTCCGCCGTGGTGGGGCGGTCGGCGAGCGTGTCGAAGAACCCGGTCGCGACGGTGCGCCCCGCCGTCAGCGGTTCGGTGAAGTACAGGTGGAACTCCGGCGACAGCAGCCCGACGTTCCGCTTCACGTCCCAGATCGTCTCGCCGGTCCCGCGCCGCCGGCCGAACAGCCGCACATCGTTCGCGTAGGCTTGCGGGTGGTCGCCGCACAGCAGGCTGAGGAGCGTGGTCTTACCGGAGCCGTTCGGCCCCAGCACCGCCCAGCGCTCGCCGGCGCACACGGTCCACGACACGCGGTCGAGGATCGCGCGCCCCGCGTGCG
>JAYUBA010001016.1:0-13871 GCA_043741075.1 Frigoriglobus sp. | reverse complement strand
AGGCGGGACGCCCGCACCACAAGGAAGACGAGCAGTGGCCGTCAACTCGGCCCGGTGCCGCGGAGTCGGTACACGAACGCCAGCACCTCGGCGACCGCCCGGAACAGCGGGCCGGGGATCGCCTTCCCTTCCTTCACACCGGAGTACAGCGCCCGCGCGAGCGGCGGCCGTTCGAGTACCGCCACGCCGCTCGCGCGGGCCAGTTCCGCGATCCGCTTCGCGAACGCGCCGGCCCCGCGCGCCACCACCACCGGCGCGGCGTCGCGGGTCGGGTCGTACCGCAGGGCGACCGCGTAGTGCGTCGGGTTGGTCACCACCACCGTCGCCTTCGGCACCTCGGCGAGCATCTTCCGCCGCGACCGCTCGCGCGCGATCTGCCGGATGCGGGCCTTAATCATCGGGTCGCCTTCCTCTTCCTTCAGCTCCCGCTTCACCTCTTCCTTGGTCATGCGCAACGACTGCTCGAACTTGTACCGCTGGTAGAGGTAATCGAGCACCGCGACGCCCGCGACCGCGGCCACCATGTACAGCGCGAGCCGCATGACGACGGCCCACGCGGCCGGAGCGGCCCCGGCCAACCGGTCGCGGCCCAGCGCGGTGATGACGCCCGCCCGGCCCTCCAGTACCAGGTACGCGACCAGCGCGAGGGCCCCCACCTTCAGCAGCGTGAGCAAGCCCCGGACCAGCGCGCTGACGGAGAACAGCCGCGACACCCCGTTGACCGGGTTCAGCTTGTCCAGGTTCACCGACAACTTCTCGGTGTTGATCTGGAACCCGACCTGCGCCACGCTCGCCACCACGCCGACGGCCAGCAGAATGCCGAAGAACGGGAGCATCGCGGCGAGCACCTGGAACGCGGTGCGCGCGATCAACTCGGCGGCGGCGGCGGTGTCGAACTCCGGGTGGAACGCGCGCGGGATTTCGTGTTTGAACACGTTCGTCATCGTGGCCCACACGGCCGGCCCGACGTTCGTCAGCCCGATCACGCCCGCGAGCAGCACGAGGCTCCCGACCAACTCGGCGCTGAACGGCACCTGCCCCTGGCGGCGCGCCTCCTCGCGCCGCCGCGGCGACGGGTCTTCGGTTTTCGACTCCTGATCGACTTCTTCGGCCACACTCCACCCTTCGGGCGCAACGACGAATGACCTTCAGAACGGAAGGGACGCTCCGAGCCGCCCGGTGATCGCGTGCATCGTCAGCACCATCTCCGGGAGCAGGAACAGGCCGCCGAAGAGGACCACGAACACCTGGAGCGTGAACCCGACCGAGTAGATGTTCAGCGCCGGGGCGGCGCGGGCCATTACGGCCAGCGCGACCGCCAGCAGGAACAGGCACACCGCCAGCGGGGCCGCGAGCAACAGGCCCATCTCGTAGGCGGTCGCCAGCCCGGTCACCGCCGGCCCGGCCCGCGGCACGTTCGCGCCGCCGAGCGGGAACGTGGCGAACGACGCGTGCAGCGCCGCGAGCACGACGTGGTGCCCGTCGGCCAGCAGGAACACCAGCCCGGCCGTCGTCTCGAAAATGGTCGTGAGCGCGCCGGCGGCGTCGGTCCCGGTCGGCCCCTGTTGGGGCGCGACGTTCAGCCCCACCTGCGTCGTCACGAACTCGCCCGCGATCCGCGCCGGGAGCAGGAACAGGCCGAACGCGAACCCCATCGCGGCACCGAGGAGCGTCTCGCGGGCCAGCGCAAGGGCGTACCGTACCGATTCGATCTCGGGGAGCGCACCGGGCGCGTCCGGTGCCACCTCCGGCGGGGCCGTGCTCAGGTAGAACGCGGCCAGCGCCATCACGAACCCGACGCGCACGAGGCGCGGCGTGCGCGCGCCGAACAGCGGCATCACCGCGACGAACGCGCCGAGCCGGGCCAGCAGCAGCCCCGCGTACACCGCCGCGGCCGGGGTCATGTGCCGATCCCCGCCGCGTAGGCGAACATGCGCTTGGTGAACGCCACCGCCTGCTGGAACGACACGCCGAGCGTGACCACGATCGCCAGCCCGACCAGCACGATCCGCGGGACGTAGCTGAGCGTCTGGTCCTGGATGCTGGTTACGGTCTGGAAGATGCTCACCACCAGCCCGACCACCAGGCTGACGACTAGCGCCGGCAGCGCGACCAACAGCGCGACGAGGAACAGTTCCTGCGTCATGCGGATCACTTGCTCGATACTCATGTGCCCTCCGGGCAGTGGTCAGTGGGCAGTGGGCAGTGGACAGAAGAAGAGGAGAGAAGCACTTGCTTTTCTGACCACTGTCCACTGACCACTGACCACTGCTTCAGCCGTAGCTCGCCGCGATCGCGTAACAGACGAGGTGCCACCCGTCGGCCAGGACGAACAGCAGAATCTTGAACGGGGCGGAGATCGTCACCGGGGGCATCATCACCATGCCCATCGAGGTGAGTACGCTGGACACCACGAGGTCCACCATCAGGAACGGCAGGAAGATGCAGAACCCCATGATGAACGCGGACTTCAGCTCGCTGATGACGAACGCCGGGATCACGGTCAGGAACGGCGTGTCCTCCGGTTCCTTCACGGTCGTGTTCCGGGACAGGTGCAGGAACAGCGCGAGGTCCTGCGCCCGCGTGTGGCGGAGCATGAACCGCTTGTGGATGTCGAGGCCGGTGCGGACCGCGTCCGGGCCGCTCATCTGCTTGTTCAGGTACGGCTGCAGCGCCTTCTGATCGATCTCGGTGAACGTCGGCTGCATGATGAACAGCGTGAGGAACAGCGACAGGCCGGTGATGACGAGGTTGGGCGGCACGTTCTGGGTCGCCAGCCCCTGCCGGACGAACGACAGCACGATGACGACGCGGGTGAAGCACGTGGCCGTCATGAGCGCCGCGGGCAGGAGCGCGGACAGCCCCAGCATCAGGGCGAGTTGCACCGGCGGGGAGAGGTTCTGCAGGTTCGGACCGTTCGGACCGAACAGGTCGCCGAAGTCGCCCATGATGCCCGCCTCCTACTCCGGTGCGCGACGCGGAGAGGGGCGGTGCGTACCCGGAGGGGGTCGGCGAGTCAAGCCGGAGGGGATGCGTCGGTGCGGGCGCGCAACCGGAGGAGGAGGTTCAGGATTTCTTCCTGCGTGGGCGGCACCGCCGGCGCGCCCATCCGCGGCATAGCCCCGTCGTCGGGCGACGCGGTGGCCGCCGGCGCGGCGGGCACTTCCGCCGGAAACTCCGGCTCCGGACCGGACAGTTCGAGGATCGTCTTCACGCCGCCCAGATCGGTGCCGATGAGCAACCGGCGCTCACCGGCGCGGACGAGGTGGAGCACGCACCGCGCGACAGCGATGGACGCGAGCACCTCCATCGCGGCGGGCACCGCGGGCGGCTTCGGTCCGACCCACCGGGTGAGGAGGACGCACAGCCCGCACACGACGATCAGCCCGACGGCGAGTTTGAGGAGCGACGCGCCGATGCCGGTCGCGTCCGGTGCCGGCATCGGGGGCGGCGGCTCGCGCTTGCCGGCCGACTCGCTCGGGGCCGGTTCGGGTGTCGGGGCCGCACCGGGCGTGAGCATCGGCAGGCCGAAGCCGAGCGCGATGACGAGGACGCCCGCGCCGACCAGCGCGGGGGAAAGTCGAGTCGGCTTCGGTCGGGTGGGCTTGAGGTTCGACATCGTGCCGCTCCGTCGGCTCGGCTCGCCGTGCCCCGCGCGAGCACATGAAGCGCGGGGGGTGTCACGGCCCCTTCGCGGGGACGACCGGTGCGGGCGGGGTCGCCGTGCGGATGCCGCGCATCTTCTCCAGGATTTGCAGGGCCAGCGCCGGGTCGCCCAGCGCCTCCAGCACGCGGGCCGCGTTCCGCTCTTTCATCTGCACGAGGATCTTCGCGGCCAGTTCCAACCGGCCGGAGTCGGCCATCTGCTTCAGGATCGGGCCCGCGGCCTCGGGCGTCATCGCGTCGTACATGGCCGCGATCTTCTCGACGTTCTTCTTCTCGCCGGCCTCGAACTCGACCTTCTTCTTCTTGAGGTCGTCCGCCAGCGCGTCGAGCTTGCCCGTCTCGGTCGAGACGTTCTTCAACTCGTTCAGCACCTGCCGGAGCGAGGCTTCGGTGGCCTCGCGCTGCGACTGGAGGTCGCGCACGACGAGTTCGACCTGGGCGGCGCGGCGGACCAATTTGTCCTGCTGCTCGCGCAGGTTCAGCGCCGCGGACTCGGCCCCGCCCGCCGGCCCGTCCGGGGTCTTGGACGCGGCCGGGCGCGGCTCGACCGCCTCCTTCGGGTCGCCGCCCTTCGGCCCCTTCGCGAGGGCCTTGTCCTTATCTTTGTCCTTGTCTTTTTCCGCGGACGCTTCGGTCTGCTTGGACTGGCTCAGCCACAGCGAGAGCGCGGCCGAAACGGAGAACAGGAGGAGGGCGAGCAGCCCGAGGATCAGGAAATTCTTCATGACGAACTCGCTCGGGTCGGGCGCGCTGGGTGTCGTTCAGGCCACCGCTTCGGCACCGGGCACAGGCGCGTCGAACTCCCGGCGGTCGGCCGCCGCCTCGTCGCGGGCGGTCTGCCACAGCCGCAGGCCGACCTCGTCGATCTGGTTCTGGTCGGCCTTCTGAGCTTCCTGCCGCCACAAGTCCCACTGCTGCCGGCGGAGGGTGGCGATCGCTTCGACCTCGGTGGCGAGTTGCGCCCGCTCCTGGGCCGCCGCGAGCAACTTCTCTTCGGCCTGGGCGACTTCGCGCTCGGACAGGTGGATCGAGTTGCCGAGCCGCTCGGTCATGTCCGACGCGGACGCCCACTGCTGCGGGGCCATCGCCCGGCCGACGGACGCGGCGAACCGGTCGGCGATGCGCGTGAGTTGCTCGCGCAGCCTCTGAAGGGTGGCGCGGGCCTGCTCGGCCGCGCCGAGCGCGCGGCGCTGTTCGAGTTCGGCCAACCGCTCCAGTTGCCGCTTCACGCGGAGCAACCGGTCCAGGGAGAACTCGAATCGTTTCACGGCCGCCTACCTCCTCGGGTGGCGCGGTTATGGCGGAACGGGCAACCTGCGTCAAGCCGGGAATACGAATGGCCCGCAGATGACGCGGATCGGAGCGCAGATGAAATCAGATAAGACCGAGTTCTGATTGATCGGATTTCATCTGCGCTCCGATCTGCGAGCCATTCTTAGAACTTCCACTCGTTGGCGAGCTGGAACAGCCCCTGGCGCGTCTGGTCGAAGGTGGACCGCTCGCCCACGTCCTGCTTGAGGAACTTCTCGACGCGGGGCATCAGTTCGATGGCCTTGTCCACCTGCGCGTTCGACCCGCGGACGTACGCCCCGATGCGGATCAGGTCTTGCACCTCGGCGTAGGTGGCGAGGACCGCCCGGAGCTTGCGGGCGGCCTGCGCGTGCGGCTTGTCCACCACGTCGGTCGCCACGCGGCTGATGCTCCGGGCCACGTCGATCGCCGGGTAGAACCCGCGCTCCGCGAGCTTCCGGTCCAGCACGATGTGCCCGTCCACCAGCCCGCGCACGTAGTCGGCGATCGGCTCGTCCATGTCGCCGCCGTCCACCAGCACGGTGAGCAGCGCCGTGATCCCGCCGACGGCCGCGTTGCCCAGGCGCTCGACGGTGTTGGCGAGCGTCGCGAACACGCTCGGCGTGTACCCGCGGCTGCTCGGGGGTTCGCCCAGGAGCAGGCCCAGTTCGCGCTGCGCCAGCGCGAGCCGCGTCAGGCTGTCGATCACGAACAGCACGTTCTGGCCGTTGTCGCGGAAGTGGTCGGCGATGGCGATGGCGGACTGCGCCGCCCGCACCCGCATGAGCGGCGTCTGCTCGCACGTCGCCACGACGGCGACCGACCGGGCCATGCCGTCCTTGCCGAGCACGTCTTCGAGGAACGGGGCCACCTCGCGCCCGCGCTCGCCGATCAGCGCGATCACGTTCACGTCCGAGTTCGAGCCCTTCGCGACCTCGCCCAGCAGGGTGCTCTTGCCCACCCCGGAGCCGGCGAAGATGCCGATCCGCTGGCCGCGCCCGCACGTGAGCATGGCGTCGATGGAGCGGGTGCCGGTGACGAACGGCTCGCGGACGCGCTGCCGCTCCATCGCCGGCGGGGCCGGGCGGTTGACGGACACCGGCACGCACCCGGTGATCGGCCCCTTGTCGTCGATCGGGCGCCCCAGGCCGTCGATGACGCGGCCCAGCAGGTTCGGGCCGACCGGGACCGTCGCCCCCTTCCCCTTGCGCAGCACCGGCATGCCGGGGCGCAGGTCCTCGACCGCGTCGAACGGCACCATGTACGCGACATCCTTCTCGAACCCGATCACCTCGGCCAGCACCGGGTCGCCCTTGCGCGGCATGATGAAGCAGTGGTCGCCCACCGCGGCCGGGATCACCGACGTCATCAGCCCGGTGACGCTCCGCAGGCGCCCGCCCACGCTGTAGAGCGGCGTCTCCGTGATGCTCCGGTTCATCGCCGACATGTCAAGTCCGAGCATTGTCCAGACTCCGTAACAGGTCGTCCCGAATGTCGTGTAGTTCGCGCGTCACGTCCGACAGCAGCATCGACTCGCGGCCCTCGACCTGGCACGCGCCGCGCGCGAGCGCGGGGTCCGGGAGGAACCGCGGGTCGTCCCGGTCGGCGCTCAGCGGCTCGCCGCCGAGGCGGCCCTTCAGCAGTTCCAGATCGGCCGGGTTCAACCGCACCACGACCGGCACGTCCTCGCCCAGTTGGGCGATCATGTCCCGCACCTTCGCGTCGATCGGGAAGTCGCCGGCCGCGACGCGCTCGTGGAGTAACCGTGCGGCGATGGTCAGGGCCAGTTCGACGGCCACCCGCTGCAACTCCTGGAGGCGGCCCTCGTGGTCCTGGCGCAGGCCGGTCACCGCGGCGCGGACCTCGCGGAGAACCGTCTCGATGCGCTCGCGGTCGAGCGTCAGTTCGCGTTCGGTTTCGATCGGCCAGTGATCGGTCGGGGCGGGCGGCGCGGTGTTCGTCGGCGGTTGTGTGGCGGGAGGAGCGGAGCGGGGCGGCTCCGGTTCGGGGCGCGGGGCGGACGGGGCCGGGCGAACGGCGGGCGCGACCGCATCGGCCGGAACCAGTTCGACGCGCCGCAGCGGACGGTGGAACCGCACGCGGCACTCGAACGGTGTACGATTCAACCCCGGGGGGGCGTTGGGCGCGGGCCGCATCGAACTTCCTCGCTCAGGCGACATCCCTCACGCGGTTGTCCGCGGGGGAAGACCAAGCCGGGCATCTGTTACCCACTCGCGGCCGAAACCGCAAGGCGCTGCCGGTTGGATTCGAGGCAAAGGGAAGATGGCTCGCTCCCCGCCTCATTGCGCGGAAGCGCCGGCGGGATGAGGAGTTTTTTTCAAAGCGAGCGGGCCGTTTTAGTGGCAGAGGAGAGATTTCGGCCGCGGGCAGAACAGGGACGGGCAGGGTTGAATCGTCGGACGGATGCCGCCGTGTTTGACGAGCGATTTGGCGTGCCGTGACGGGTAATGCAAACGGAATCTCTGGAACATTCGCGGCGAAACAATGAGCCTTATGCGTAAAAGACGTGCGAACCGGAGAGCGAGCAGGGTCTACTCTTCCGGTGTGATTTCTCCATCCTCCTCACCCTTCCGAACCGCTGCGATCACCTTGGCTTGCGCCTCCCGGACCTTCGACGCGGAGACGCTGCCGAGCAGTTCGCTCTCGTCGTTGAGTACCTCGCGCGACCGGCTCGACATGTTCCCGCTCACCTTCTGCATCACGGCCGGGTCCGCCCCCTTGAGGGCGATGGCGAGCGTCTTCACGTCCAGCTTGCCGAGGAGGGTTTGCATCTGCCGGTCCGGAATTCGGAGCAGGTCTTCGATGCGGTACAGCTTCTCGGTGATCTTCACGGCCATGTCGGGGTCGGCCGCTTCGAGCTTCTTGAGTACGGGCAACCGGTCGGCGCGGGGCACCGCGCGGAGCATGTCGGCGATGTTGCTGACGAGTTCGTCCTGGCTCAGTTCCTTGGGAAGGTCCGCGAGCCGGCGGCCCTTCCCCGCCACGGCCGCCACGAGCGTGTCGAGCAGGACCGGGTTGCGGGCGCCGAGTTTGGTCATGCGCAGGGTGACCTCGGTCCGCTGGTCGAGCGACATGCGCTGGAGCACTTGACCGGCCGCGGTGGGTTCGAGGCACGAGAGGACGAGCGCCACGGTGCCCGGTTGCTCGCCGTCGAGCGCCCGCGCGAGGGTCTGGGGCGGGAGCGCGCGGACCTCTTCAACCGGTGTGGGCGGCGCGGGCGGAACCGCCGGGGCGGGCGGCGCGCGCTCGGCGATCCGCTGGAGGTCGAAGAAGTGCGCGAGCGCCGCGTCGATCTCGTTGCCGGGGGGCGGGCCGGGCGGGGTGGCGCGGAGCCGGGCGCGCAGCCGCGGGGCTGCTCCCGCGCCGAGCCGGCCGAGGATCGCTTCCCCGACCTCAGCCGGCATCAGGCGGATCAGCAGGAGCACCACGTCATCCTCGGGGGCGTCCGCCATCCACACTCCGAACAAAGCGTGTCGTCAACTCGCCGGCGTGCCGACCATCGCCCGGAACACCGCCGCGACCCGGTCCGGATCGGAGCGGGCCATATCGAACAACCGGTCGAGTCCCGCCCGGCGGCGCTCGTCTTCGGTCGGCACCGCGGCCGGTGCCGGTGCGGCCGGTTCGGGCACCCGTCGGCGGCGCAACACCAGGAGAGAGCCGATTAATACCACCAACACGACCGCCAGAGCCAGACTGATGTTCCGCGCGAGGCCGACGTAGGCCTGGAACCGCTGGAGTTTGGCCAGCGTTTCGTCCGGTTCCGCCGGGCCGATCGGACCCGTGAGCTTCACGTTCGTCAGTTTCACCTCGTCCCGGCCGGTGCGGAACCCGACCGCCTGTTTGACGATCTCCTGCGCGTCGAGCGCACTGATGAGTGCCGGACCTTCTCCTTGCGGTGTCAGATCGACCAGCACCGCGATCGTGAGCCGGGTGACCGCGCCCATCCGGTCCTCAATGTCCCGCGTCGTCTCGGACAGCGCATAATCCGTCTGGGTCTCTTCTTGCGAGTTCGTACCGCCCCCGCCGCCGCTCGCGCCGGCCGTGGTGCCCCCGGCGCGGGCGACGTTGCTCACCGCCCCGACCGCCCCGCGGGCCGCGGTGCCGGTCGTCTTCGAGGTTTGCTGTCGCTCGGTCCTCGCCACCCGCCCGTCCGGCGAGTACGTCTTCTGCATCTCCTTGACGCGCTGGAAGTTGATGTCCGCGCTCACCTGCACGACCGCGCGGCCCGGCCCGAGGTGCGGCCCGAGCATCTTCTCGGCCTTCTCCGCGAGGTACGCCTCCAGTTCGCGCCGGTACTCCAACTGCGGGGTGGGGAGCGAGTCGCGGTCCCCCGCGTGCGGGTCCGAGAGGAGCCGGCCGCCCGAGTCGATGACGGTCACGTTCTCCGGCTTCAGCCCCTCGACGCTGCGGGCCACCAGCGACACGATCCCGGCCGCGGCGGTGCGGCTCATCGTCGCCCCCGTCTTCAACTTAAGGATCACGCTGGCGGTCGGCTGCTTTTGGTCGCGCACGAACGGACTCGGCTCCGGCCGGGCGAGCAGCACGCGGGCCGATTGTACCGCTTCGAGTTGCTGAATGGACCGGGCGAGTTCGGACTGGAGGGCGCGCTGGTAGTTCACGCTCTGGACGAACGGCGTGGTCATGAGCGACGTTTCGTCGAACAGCTCGTACCCCTTGCCGCCGCGGGCGGGCAGGCCGGCGACGCCGAGTGCCACCTTGGCCTCGGCGTACCGCTCCTGCGGGACCGAGAGGGCGGTGCCGTCGGGCGAGAGCTGCACCGGGATGTTCTGGGCGGTGAGGGCGGTCTTGATGGCCCCGATCTCGTCCGCGGGCATGTCGCGGGCCAGCGGGACGTAGGTCGTGCCGGACAGGTAGGCGCCCACTCCGGCCGCGGCGACCAGGGTGATCGCCGCCGCGACGATGAGCGCGCGGCGGGCGAGGCCGAGACCGGCCCAGAACTCGCGCGACTGGGCGAGGAGGCGGCGGAGTGCTTCCATGCGTCACCTCAAAGTAGTAGGCACACGCCGTGTGCCGTCGCGTGTCACGTCCGAGAGGAACGGCACACGGAGTGTGCCTACTCTGGCGGGCCTCACACCTGCATCCGGGTCACTTCCTGGAGCGCGTCGGCGAACCGGTTCCGCAGTTCCAGGATGAGCCGGAACGACAGATCGGCCTGCGCGACCGCCAGCGACACCGTGTGCAGGTCCTGCGCGTCGCCGGTGGCGAGGTCGCGGACCGCCGCGTCGGCCGCGGAGTTCGCCTGCCGGTTGCCGTCGAGCAGGCCGTTGAGTACCGCCCCGAACCCGCTGCCGGCCCCGGCGGACCGGCCTTCGGCCGGCTCGTGCGGGGCCAGCGGCGCGAGCCGGGCCAGCGGCGCGAGCGATGCGAGCGAGTCGATCGGCATGGGTCACCCCCGGAGCAGGGCGAGTGCCTGCTCGTTCATCTGGCGGAAGGTCTGGGCGGCGCGCAAATTCGCCTCGTACGCGCGGGACGCGGTGAGCAGGTTCACCATCTCGATGGGCAACTGCACGTTCGGCATCCGCACGAAGCCCTCGGCGTCGGCGTCCGGGTGACCGGGCGTGAACACGCGCGGCAGCTCGGTCTGGTCCTCGATCAGCTCGACCGCCTGCACGCCGCGGAGTGCGGGGGTGCCGTTGGGCCGCGTGGCGGTGCCGAGGACCTCCGCGAACACCACGTCCTGCCGGCGGAACGGGCCGCCGTTGGCGGAGCGGGTGGAGTTGGCGTTCGCGAGGTTGTTCGCGATCACCTCCATCCGGTACCGCTCGGCCGACATCCCGGACCCACTGATCGCGCCGGCGGTGAACAGTTCGTTGAACGGCACGGCGTGCCTCCTTTAGCCCGGCGTCAGCGGCCGGAGATGGCCGCCCGCAGCGACCCGACGCGGCTGGTCACGATCTGCGCCGCGGCCTGGTACAGCAGGGCGTTCTTGGTCAGGTCGTTCATCTCGCGGTCGATGTCCACGGTGTTCCCGTCCACCCGCTCCGGGCCGTCCGCGACCACGACCTGCGGCTTCACATGCGAACCCGCGGCCCCGCCCGGTGAGGCGAGCGCCTTCGCGAGATCGGCCTCGAACGCGACCTCCAGCCGGCGGTAGCCGGGCGTGTTCACGTTCGCGACGTTCTGCGCGATCACCCGGTGCCGCAGGCTCGAGGCGTTGAGCAACTGCGTGAGGACGTTCAGTCCCGAAACACTGGTCTCCATGCGGTTCCTATCGGAACTGTGGGGCAGGAACTTGAATCGGTTGTACCGGTCGTGCGGACGGGCGTGGCGTTCGGGCGCGAATTCGGGCGGGCCGCGCCGGATGGGCTAGAGTACATCTTATGCAGGTCACCCCGACGGACGCCGCGCTGCAAGCCGCACCCCCGACCGCGGCCGGGGTGACGGCGCGCGTCGTGGCCGGGAACCTCGCAGCGCTTCCGCTCGGCGCGCTCTTGCAGGCGACCGTCACTTCGGTGACACCGCGGGAAGCGGTCCTCACCGTGAACGGGCAGGCGCTCACGGTGCGCCTGCCGCCCGGCGCGCAACTTCAACCCGGCGCGGTGCTACTGGTTCGCGTGCCGCTCGCAGCGAACGCGACCAACCCGACGCTGGAACTCGGCGTGCCGCCGGGCGCGGTGCCGCGCGGGCCAACGGGTGTTACCGACGCGATCGGCCGCGCGGCGACTTCCACGACCGCCCCGGCGACCCGACCCGCCAACGACGGTGCGAAGCCGGCCGCCGTTGGGGCGCAGCCGCGACTCGCGGTCGTGGACGTGCTGAATCCGCTGCCGGACGGTCGGGTTCGCGTGCGGATCGACGGCGAGGAGCAGATCGCCGCCACCGCCGAACCGCTCGCCCCCGGCGGTCGCTACGTGCTTCAGGTCGCGCGGACCTCGGCAGGACTCGCACTCAAGTCGCCGCCCGACGGCCCGACCCTTCCGACCGAAGTCGCGACCGCGGTCCTTCGCACCCCCGCGCCGACGCTCGCGGCGGCGCTCAAGCCGCTTCAGGCGGAGTTGGCGGCGCTCGCGGCCCCGCCGGCGAGCGGAATTGGGCGCGCGGTGCGCGAAGCGGCGACCGCCGTGGGCGAAACGCTCCGCACGCTCCTCCCCAGCGAGACGCGCCCGCCGGACGCGACGCAACTTCAACAGCTCGTCGAAAACGGCGGGCTGCACTACGAGGCGAAGCTCGCGCGACTCGTCGCGGAGCCGGACGCGCCCGTTGCGAACGCGGAGCGCCCGGCCCACGAGGTCGGCCCGGACCTGAAGGGCGACTTGCTCCGGCTCCTTCAAACGGTGCAAGACCTGGGCGGTGCGGCCCGCGCGCCGGCGGCGCAGGCGGCGCTGCACGGGATCGAATCGCAGCAGGCGGCGAACGCGCTCGCGCAGGCGAACGGCACGCCGTACTACCTCCAGGTGCCGTTCCCCGACGGGGGCGTGTGGCGCACCCTGCGCCTCTCACTCGAACCGCAGAACCGGCCCGACCGGCCGGACGCCGACCGCGCCGGGCGGTTCCGGCTGTTCATGCACGTCCCGCTCACGGACCTCGGCGAAACGTGGATCGACGCGGGCCTCGCGGACGACACGTTCCGCGCGACGATCTACCTCGACAGCCCGGCGTTGCGCGACCGCGTGCGGGCCGCGCTCCCGGACCTGCGCACCGAACTCCAGGCCGACGGCTTCTCCGAGGTGCTGCTCGACGTGCGGGCGTCGAGCGACCTACCGGAGCGGCACCGGCGCGAGGCGGGCGCGCTGCAAGCCGGGCGCCCGGAAACGGTTTCCGTACTCGACGTGAGGGCGTGACGATGGCCGACAAGCCCCCGCAGAAGCGCGCCGTCGCGCTCCGCTACGACCCGACCCGTGACGCGGCGCCGAAGGTGGTGGCGAAGGGCAGGGGGCGGACCGCGGACCTGATCCTCGCGCTTGCGAAGAAGAACGCGGTGCCGGTGCGCCAGGACGCGAACCTGGTGCAGGTGCTGAGCGGGTTGAAGCTGGACCGCGAGATTCCGCCGGAGGTGTACCGCGCGGTGGCCGCGATCCTGGCGTTCCTCCACCGCGTCAACCGGCCGGTGTGAGGGCAGATGTCTGAAGGCAATCAGGCCCGTACAACGCATCCATTGGGAGAACCATGCGGCTCATTCGCGAACTGACGGACGTGGCGATGGTGAACGAAGTGCTGTGCAAACTGCTGGCACACAACCTGTGCGTCCTCATCCAAGAGGAACACGAACTCGGCATCGAGTCGGTGTTCTGGAAGGATGGGAAGGCCGAAGTCGGGGCGATTGCGGACTGACAGGCGATAACGCAACCACCCTAGCGACGAGGCTTGTAGTAGTACACTCTATCGACAAATAGCACCGCGCCGCTGCGCCCGTCGTTGCTGAACGAGACGCCGAAGCCGTAATCGTCGTAGTTCTTGCAGAGCCACAGACTCCCGCCGGCCAGGTGACCGCAGGGCAACGGTCGCGGCAATAGCCAGAGCACAACCTGAGATTGCCGTTCCGTCATCCCCTTCCAGATGAGATTACTCAGCACCCGGCCAATCACCCACTTCGTCAGATCGGCCGGCCCATCCAGTTGCGCGACGACAGCGTCCGCTTTCGGTGCAGTGACATCGGCGTGCGCCGGGCCGGCCAGCCCACTTACCGCGCAGACCACCAGCAACCACATCGGCATTGCGCCCCCTTGCGACCGAAACACATCGTCGTTTCAACAACTTCGAGGTGTACAGCTTGCGGTTGCCGGACGCAAGCCATTCCGATTCGGCCAGCGAGTCTTTTGACTGTCTTGAGATTTGCGGTTGCCTGATACGATTTGAGTCGGGCTGATACGCATTAGCAGTACAGCGCGGGTTCAGATGACGCATTTATGCCGCTGTTTCTTGTGGGACTTGGC
>JAYUBA010001015.1:0-4450 GCA_043741075.1 Frigoriglobus sp. | reverse complement strand
CGCTCCGGGTTCGCCGCGCATACACTTCCCCCATGCTCAACCCCGCCACCACGTCGCTGCTGGTCGTGGACACACAGCAAGGGTTCACCGACCTGTGCCCGGCGGAACTGCCGGTGCCGGGCGGTCTCGCCATCGTGCCGCAGGTGAACGCGCTGCTCGCGCTCCCGTTCGCCCGCATCGACGCGACCCGCGACTGGCACCCGGCCGACCACCGGTCGTTCGTCGGCCGCGCGGACAGCCTCTACCCGCCGCACTGCGTCATGAACACGCCCGGCGCGGACTTCCTCCCCGGTCTGCACACGTACCGGTTCAGCGCCATCTGGCGGAAGGGCTACGACCGCGACTTCGAGGCCTACGCGGTGACCGCCCAGCACCCGGCGTTCGCCGCGTTCCTGGCCGCGAGCGGAATTAAAGCGGTGGTGGTGTGCGGCCTCGCGACGAACATCTGCTGCGCGTTCGCCGCGCGCGACCTGCGCCGCGCCGGCTTCGACGTGTGGCTCGCGGAGGACGCCAGCGCCGGCATCGACGTGCCCGCCGCCGGCCTGTTCCAGGCGAAGACGAAAGCGGAAGGGCAGGCGCTGGGGATTCGCTACTGCACCGTCGCGGAGGTGAAAGCGGCGCTGATAAAGAGCTAACCACAGAGGCACAGAGGCACAGAGAAGACCAGAGAGAAGCAGAGAGCATTGTTTCAAGAACTCTTCCTCGGTCTTCTCTGTGCCTCTGTGGTTAGTCTGGCTTTCTGTCTTTCAATCTAACGCGCACGCGGGCCAGCAGCATCGCGTGGTCGAACGCGAGCGATGGCAACTCGTCCAGCGCGAACCACCCCACCGCGTCCGCGTCGTCGGCCGCGACCGGCTTCAGCGCGTCCGGGGCCACTTGTGCCAGATATGCCACCGTGACCGTCCAGCCGCGCGGGTCGCGGCCCGGATCGCCCGCCGTGTACAGTTGTTCTAGATCGGCCACCGTCACGCCCGTCTCTTCGACCAACTCCCGCCGCGCGGCGTCCGCGAGCCGCTCGTTCGCATCGACGAAACCCCCTGGCAGTGCCCAACTTCCGGCGAACGGCTCCTTCTTCCGCCGGATCAGAAGCACCCGCGGTTGGGCCTCACGGGTCACGATCGCCACATCCACCGTCAAGGCCGGTCGCGCATATTCGTAAGTGTGCTTCTGACCGCCGTTGGTGGACATCTGACCTCTCCACGGGGCTTGATGTTGCGGCGATATTCGCGCGCCGCCTTGAGTAACTTAGCCGCTCCGGCGCGGCCCGCCAACCGCGAGAATTTGGTACTCCCTGGTACAATGAGTGTGCTTCCTGGGGGCATGTGGAAGCACGCAGATACTCAAACCGAACCCCAAGTGAACCGCGATTACCGGTGATCCCTCTGGATCATCGCGGCCCTGTGTTGGCGTCGCGGCCGAGCGTAAGGAGAGGTGATTTGTGCAGTTACAGCAAGCGGCACCGGTGAAAGTTCCGGCGGTGCAGAAGGTCGTGGTGTGGGAAGCGTTCGACGTGACCGACCCGATGGTGACGGCCGCCGGCAAGCTTTATGAGAAGACGCTGGACGCGGACGAGCGCATTCCGTGGATGTGGATCGAACAGTCGGTACAGGATCGCACGAAGAGCAAACCGGGCCTCGGCGGGTGGAGCCGGCACCTGCTGCTGGCCGCGCCCGAAGGCCGCCAGGACGACCCGGAGGCGCTCGCGGGCTACGTGTACGGTGCGCTGCTGCCGGGCTACGGCGGCTACCTGTGCTACGTCGGCGTGGACGAGCGGGCGCGGCGCATGGGCGTCGGCCGGCGGCTGTACGACCAGTTCTTCAAGGTGCTGCGCGTCGCGTCGGGTGAACTGGGCGAGAGCGTGCCGTTCGTGATCTGGGAGAGCCACCGGCCGGACCCGACGGCGCCCGCGGCCGACTGGGACAACTGGACGGCCCGCACCCGCCTGTTCGACCGCGTCGGCGGGCTGTGGGTGGACGGCGTGGACTTCCTGTCGCCGAACTTCTCGTTCGACGAGGAGGCCGACGACGCGCCGCCGGTGCCGCTGCAACTGTTCATCAAGCCGCTGGACGTGCCGGAGTCGGCGTTCACGCCGGAGCGCTTGCGCGAAGTGGTCGGCGGGTTGCACCGGCAGGTGTATCACAACGGGCCGGGCAGTCCGCTGTTCGACCGCACGCTGCCGCCGACGTGCGAACCGCGTCTGCGCCCCGCGAAGGCCGCGGGCGTGCGCAAGAGCGAGCGGGGCGAGTTGGTGTAAGGGCGAACCCGGAGCGTCAGCGACGGGGTGAACCTCAGCGCATTAGGTTGTGCTGCGGTTCACCCCGTCTCTGACGCTCCGGGTTCGCCTGAGTAGGTCGGGAGGGAATCGAACCCCCGATGCCGCGCTTATCAGACGCGGGCCTTACCACTTGGCGACCGACCTGTTTATCATCCCTTCATGTCGCACACTTACACCGCGCGCTGGGTGTTCCCCGTGAGCGGGCCGCCGCTGGCGAACGGCACCGTCACCGTGCAGGGCGACCGCATCGAAGCCGTCGAGCCGAGCGGTGCCCGCACGCCGGACGAGGACTTCGGCAACGCCGCGATCATCCCCGGCTTGGTGAACCCGCACACGCACCTCGACCTCAACGGCGCGCGCGGGTTAATCCCGCCGACCGACCCGGACCATTTCACCGACTGGCTCCGCGGCGTGATCGCCTATCGCCGCACGCGCACTCCGGAGCAAGTGCAAGCCGACATCCGCGCTGGGTTGGCTGAATGCCTCCGCTTCGGCACGACGCTCATCGGCGACATCGCCTCCGAAGGCGCGAGCTGGGAGCCGCTCGCGGCTTCGCGGGTGCGCGCCGTGGTGTTCCGCGAACTCATCGGGTTGAGTGCGGCGCGGTCGCTTCAGGCGTCCAAGACTTCAGGGGATTGGTTCGCCGCGGACCCGCGACAGACGCACTGCCGCCGCGGGAGTAGCCCGCACGCGCCGTATAGCGTTCACGCCGGTCAGTACCGGTTGCTCTCCGCGCGTCGCGGGTGCTGGGCCACTCACCTCGCGGAATCGCCCGGAGAGCTTCGCCTCCTCGCGAACCGGCGCGGGCCGTTCCGCGAGTTCCTCGAACAACTCGGCGTCTGGGAAGCGGGTTGCCTCGCGCCGTCGGTCGAGATGATCCTCCGTTGGCTCGCCGACGCAGATACGGGCGTAATCGCGCACGCCAACTACCTTTCGCGCGACTCCACGATTCCACCCAACGCGTCCGTTTGCTACTGCCCGCGGACGCACGCGGCATTCGGGCACCCGCCGCACCCGTTCCGCGAGTTCCTCGCGCGCGGCGTGCGCGTGTGCCTCGGCACCGACAGCCTCGCGTCCAACCCGGACCTCGACATCCTCGCGGAGGCGCGGTTCGTGCGGTCGCGGTATCCCGACTTCCCCGGCGACCGGCTTTTGCGGATGGTCACGCTCTCCGGGGCCGAAGCGCTCGGCTGGGCGGACGAAACCGGCAGCCTGACCGCCGGCAAGAGCGCCGACTTCGTGGTGGTGCCGCTGCCGGACGCCGACGCGCCCGACCCGCACGCGCTGCTGCTCGCGGACCACGCGGGCGAGCGGCGCACGCTGTTCCGCGGCGAATGGAGGAGTACCCCGTGAAGGAGTCGAACCTTCACAACCGGGCTTCGTAGACCCAGCGCCGCATCCGTCGGACGGGGCAAATACCAACCCGAGTACACCGTGCTGGAGTCGAACCAGCCGACCGAGCTTCGGAGGCCCAGTGCCGCGTCCGTCGGACGGTGCGTAGCAGTCAGGATGGCAGGACTCGAACCTGCATAGGCGGGTTCCCGAAATCCGTGGTCAACCTTTGACCCACATCCTGAATCACAGAGCGTTCGGCGGGATTCGAACCCGCGCGTCCTGGGTGGAAACCAGGCAGGCTGCCGTTGACCTCACGAACGCATTTCCGAGTCCCGGCGGCCGGAGTCGAACCAGCTCCTCCACGTCTTCAGCGTGGCGCTTCAACCGTGTTAGCTTCACCGAGATCGAACCAGTACCTCGCCAGGGGATCGAACCCTGCGTCTGCCGGTTAAAAGCCGGCCGCTTCACCATTGGAGCTCGCGAGGCACATCGTCCCTGTCTTGTCCTGCTGCCCACTGTTCACTGCCCACTGCCCAGGTTCCGGGGGCTGGAATCGAACCAGCGCCGTCCGCCTTCAAAGGGCGGTTTCCGTACCAGCACGGAATCCCCCGGAGCGAAAGAACAGTTGCCGGGGCTGGAATCGAACCAGCGTCGTCCACCTTCAGAGGGTGGCATCGGTACCAGCACCGAATCCCCGGCACGACAGCGACGAGCAGCGGTGGTAGGAATCGAACCTACAAATTGCGCTTTAACAGAGCGCCGCCTTACCATTCGGCTCCACACCGCTGTATGTAACAACACCGCCGGCCGGGCATCTCGCGAGGAGACGCCCGGCCGGCG
>JAYUBA010001014.1:0-4455 GCA_043741075.1 Frigoriglobus sp. | reverse complement strand
ACGCCGACAGTGACGGCGTCGGCGCGATCTTCCCGCCGATGGTGTACAACGTGATCGTGCTGAAGTGCCTCGGCGTGCCCGACGACGACGCCGAGATGCGCTGGGTGCTGAAGCAAATCGACGACCTGTGCATTTACGAAGACGACACGCTGCGGCTTCAGCCGTGCGTGTCGCCGGTGTGGGACACCGCGTTGTCGCTCATCGGCGCCGCCGACGCCGGCCTGCCCGGCCGCGCGCCGGAGTGCGAGGCCGCTGTGCGGTGGCTGCTGGAGAAAGAAGTGCGCCGCGCGGGCGACTGGTCGAAGACCGTTCGCGGGGTCGAACCGGGCGGCTGGTTCTTCGAGTACCGCAACGGCTTCTACCCCGATACCGACGACACGTCGATGGTGCTGATCGCGCTCGCGCGGAGCGGGCACGCGATGCGCGGGGCGTGCGCCGGGCCGGTCCACCGCGCGATCAACTGGCTGCTCGCGATGCAGAACCGCGACGGCGGCTGGGCCGCGTTCGACAAGGACATCGACAAGCGGATTCTGGAGCGCGTCCCGTTCGCCGACCACAACGCGATGCTCGACCCGTCGTGCCCGGACATCACCGCCCGCGTGCTCGAAGCGCTCGGCCACTACGGCTTCCGCGTCGGGCAACCGCCGGTCGATGCCGCCGTTCGCTTCATCTTGAACCGACAGGAGGAGAGCGGGGCGTGGTTCGGGCGCTGTGGGGTGAACTACATCTACGGCACGTGGCAGGTGCTCGTGGGCCTGCACGCGATCGGCTTCGACGTGACCGCGCCCGTGGTGCGCCGGGCCGTGCGGTGGCTGAAGGAGGCGCAGAACGAGGACGGCGGCTGGGGCGAAAGCTGCAAGAGCTACGACGACCCCGCGACCGCCGGGCAGGGCGAATCGACCGCGTCTCAGACCGCGTGGGCGCTGCTCGGCTTGCTCGCGGCCGGTGAAGGGGACGGTGCCGAAATGCGAGCGGGTGCCGAGTTTCTGATCGGCACGCAGCACGCCGACGGCGGCTGGACCGAGCGGCCGTTCACCGGCACCGGCTTCCTGGGTGTCGGCTATCTCAAGTGCCACATGTATCCGGTGTACTTCCCGCTCATGGCACTGGGCCGCTATCTGAAAACCGTCGGCCCTCGGCCGTCGGGGAGCGGCAAAACCGCGCGCACCCATCCCGGTCACACGGTCGGTGGCCCCAGAGCGATCGACCTCGACATCCTGGCTGACAGTTGAGGGCGCGGGCGCGTTGAAGAAGCGGTTCGCGCGTCGCGTGCGCGTGGCCGAGAAGTAGCCAGTTGCGGCTCACCCCACCACCAGGTTCACCAGCTTCTTCGACTTCACGATGGTCTTCTTGACCGTCTTGCCGACGAGCGACTCCTTCACCTTTTCGTCGGCCAGTGCGGCGGCTTCCAGTGCCGCGTCGTCGATCTCGGCCGGCACTTTCAGCACCGTGCGCAGCTTCCCGTTGATCTGCACCGGCACGTCGATCTCGGCCACCTTCGTCAACTCCGGGTCGAACGTCGGCCACGGCGCGTAGGCCAACGTGGGGCCGTGGCCCAGCGCGGCCCACAGTTCCTCCGCGACGTGCGGGGCGTACGGCGCCAGCAGCAGCACGAACGGCTCCAGCACCGACCGCGGGCGCACGTCGAGCTTGGTGACGTGGTTCACGAACTCCATCATCGCGGAGATCGCGGTGTTGAAGCTCAGCCCCTCGGTGTCCTTCGTCACCTTCTGGATGGTGCTGTGCAGGACGCGGAGCGTGTCGCGGTCCGGGGTCGCGTCCGTCACGGCCGCGTGCAACTTGAACTCCTCGCCGTCATCGACGACCAGCCGCCACGCCCGCGTCAGGAAGCCGTACACGCCCTTGATGCTCTTCGTGTCCCACGGCTTCACCGCCTCAAGCGGCCCCATGAACATCTCGTACAGGCGCAGGCTGTCGGCCCCGTACTCCGTCACGATGTCGTCCGGGTTCACCACGTTGCCGCGACTCTTCGACATCTTCTCGGCCTTCGTCGCCAGTTCGATGCCGGTGCCCTTCAGCGTCATCTTGCCCTTCACCTTCTCGACCAACTCGTCCGGCAGGTTGACGAGCGCGTCGCCTTCCAGCGACTGCACCTTCAGCACGTAGGCGTCGGGTTTCTTCTCGTCCTCGGACTTGCGATGAAGTGCGCTGATGCCCATCGCGGTCAGGTTCGTGCCGTTGACCGCGTGCGACTCGACCGAAATGTGGTACTCGTACTCGCCCAGGATCATGCCCTGGTTCACCAGCCGCTGGAACGGCTCCGGGCACGGCAATGCGCCGCGGTCGTACAGCACCTTGTGCCAGAATCGCGCGTACAGCAGGTGCAGCACCGCGTGTTCGGCCCCGCCGACGTACAGATCGACCGGGAGCCAGTACTTCAGCTTTTCAGGGTCGGCGAACGCGGTGGCGTTCTTCGGGTCGATGTACCGCAGGAAGTACCAGCACGACCCGGCCCACTGCGGCATCGTGTTCGTTTCGCGCGTGAACGGCTTGCCGCCGATCTCGACGTGTACCCAGTCGGTCGCCTTCGACAGCGGCCCTTCGGGCGTGCCGGTCGGCTTGAAGTCTTCCAGGTCGGGCGGGATCAGCGGCAGTTCGCCTACCGGCACCGTGACGCGTTCGCCGTCCGGGCCGTGCAGCACCGGGAACGGCTCGCCCCAGTAGCGTTGCCGGCTGAACAGCCAGTCGCGCAGCTTGTAGTTCACGCGCCGCGCGCCGATCTTCTTCTCTTCCAGCCACGCGATGATCTTCTGCTTCGCTTCGGCTGTGGGCATTCCGTTGAGGAAGTCGGAATTGACCGCAACACCATCACTGGTCTGAGCCTTGAGCCACAACTTAGGCACACCGGGCACAGCGTTCGCGTTCGATGGATCGCTGTTGAGCTTGGTTTCGTCGAACTGTTCGTCGCTATGTGCCACAACGGTGTGGCCGTTCGTGGTGATAACTAGGTACGCCAATGGATTTTGCTCAACATGCGTGTTGAGGAGCGCTCGATTCTGCTCTGTAATGTAGTCGAGGTGGGTAAAAGGTGTGTTGAGGAGATTGTGGCTGACGATGATGTCTTCCATTGCGTTCGCACGCTCAGCCCACAAGGTAGCCGTGTTGGAATTCGACCAAGGCGCAGAGGTGACGGTCTTCACGACCGATTGGATATCCAACCCGTATTGCTTGGCGAACTCGAAGTCGCGCAGGTCGTGACCGGGCACGGCCATGATCGCCCCGGTGCCGTAGGTCGCCAGCACGTAGTCGGCGATCCAGATGGGAATTTTCTCGTTGTACACCGGGTTCACGGCATACGCGCCGGTGAACACGCCGGTCTTCTTCTTCGCGGTCTCGGTGCGCTCGAAGTCGCTCTTGCGGCTCGCGGCCTGCTGGTACTCCTTTACCGCCGCTGCGTGGTCGGGCGTGGTGATGTGCGCGAGCAGTGGATGCTCTGGCGACAGCACCATGTACGTCGCGCCAAAGAGAGTATCTGGGCGCGTCGTGAACACAGTGATTTGCAACCCAGGGTCTGCCGACCCTGGGCTTAGGGCCGAGGGCGCAGGCCCTGGGCTTGAAGCCAGTGTGAAGGTGACTTCTGCGCCTTCCGATTTGCCGATCCAGTTGCGCTGCATTTCCTTGATGGAGTGCGACCAGTCGAGGGGTTCAAGGTCGGACAGCAGGCGCTCGGCGTAAGCGGTGATGCGCATCAGCCACTGGCGCAGCGGGCGGCGCTCGACGGGGAACCCGCCCACCTCCGACTTGCCGTCCTGCACCTCCTCGTTCGCCAGCACCGTGCCCATCGCGGGGCACCAGTTCACCGGTACTTCCGCCTGGTACGCCAACCGGTGGTCGTCCTGGTACTTGCGGACCGCGGCGTCGCCTTGCGCCTGAACGGCGGGCGGGATCGGCAGCTCGCTGATCGGCCGGCCCTTCTGCTGCACCGCGTCGTACCACGAGTCGTAGATCGTCAGGAAGATCCACTGCGTCCATTTGAAGTAGTTCGCGTCGGTGGTATCGACCTCGCGGTCCCAGTCGTAGGAGAAGCCGAGCGATTTGATCTGGCGGCGGAACGTGTTGATGTTTTCCTGCGTCGTAATCCGCGGGTGCTTGCCGGTCTTGCGTGCGTACTCCTCGGCGGGCAGGCCGTAGGCGTCCCAGCCCATCGGGTGCAGCACGTGGCAGCCGGTCATCCGCTTGAAGCGGGCCAGGATGTCGGTCGCGGTGTACCCTTCGGGGTGGCCGACGTGCAACCCGGCGCCGCTGGGGTACGGGAACATGTCGAGGATGTAGTACTTCGGCTTCCCGGCGACGCTCGCATCGTCCGGGTCGGGCGTGCGGAACGTCTTGTTCGTTTCCCAGAACTGCTGCCACCGGCGTTCGACGTCGGCAGGTTGGTAGCTCGGCATCGGGTCGCCTTGTGTGCGCGGTGGGCGGTCGGGTTGGCTTATGTGC
>JAYUBA010001013.1:0-4461 GCA_043741075.1 Frigoriglobus sp. | reverse complement strand
CCCCCTCCCTGCAGGGAGGGGGCGCCAGTCAGTGCTTGCTCTTGCTCCCCCTCCCTGCAGGGAGGGGGCTGGGGGGTGGGTTCTTCCTTCGACTTCGTGCTGATGGACTGCGGGCCGTCGCTCGGCGTGCTGACGCTCAACGCGCTGGCCGCGGCGGACGAGGTGTTCATCCCGCTACAGCCCCACTTCCTCGCGCTGCACGGGTTGGGCAAACTGCTCGAAACGACGGCGCTGGTCGCCCGCCGCATCAACCCGAAGCTCGTGGTGTCGGGCGTGGTGGTGTGCCTGTACGACGCGGCCACGCGGCTCGCGCAGGAGGTGGTGAACGACCTGTCCGCGTTCCTGGAGAAGAGCCGCGGGGCGAACGTGCCGTGGGCGAACGCGACCGTGTTCGGCACCCGCATCCGCCGGAACATCAAGCTCGCGGAGTGCCCCAGCTTCGGCAAGAGCGTGTTCGGGTACGCCCCCAAGAGCAGCGGCGCGGCCGACTACGCGGCGCTCGCGAACGAGGTGATGGGCGTGACCGCCCCGCAGGTGATCGGGCCGCTCAAGCTGGCCGTGGACGCGCCGGAGCGCCAGACCACCATCGAAGCGGCGAGCGGCGCGGCGTAAGCCCGCCGGTGCTTCGCGCCGGCGGGCTTACGCCGCTCGCCTATACTGTCCCCATGCTTCGCGTGTCCGTCGCCAACCCCTACGAATACGTCCTCGAGTTTTCGCGACTCAAGGACGCGGCGCGCGCGGTCCTCGAGGGCGAGGGCGTGACGGCGTGCAAGGTGACGCTCGCGTTCGTCGATAACGCGCACATCCACCGGCTGAACAAGCAGTTCCTGAGTCACGACGAGCCGACCGACGTGCTCACCTTCCCGTACACCGAACCCGGCGCGAAGTCGCTCGAAGGCGAAGTCGTGATCGGGTACGAGATGGCGACGGAGTACGCGGCCGACCGCAACCACGCCACCGCCCTCGAACTGCTGCTGTACGTGGTTCACGGGTGCCTGCACCTGTGCGGCTACACCGACACCGACGCCGCCGGTGCGCGCGAGATGCGGGTCAAGGAGCGCGAGTACCTGACCAAGTTGGGGCTACCGGACATCGCCGGTGGATAAGGCGAACCCGGAGCGTCAGAGACGGGGTGAACCTTGGCGCGGCAGTCCGCGTATCGGCCTACCCCGTCGCTGACGCTCCGGGTTCGCCGGAGAACACATGATTCCGCAGATTCAGCCGGCCGAACTGAAGGCACTCCTCGACTCCGGGCAACCGGTGCTGCTGCTCGACGTGCGGCAGCCGGAGGAGCACGCGTTCTGCGCGCTGCCGGGGAGCATGCTGATCCCGCTCGGCGAGTTGATGGCGCGCGTCGGAGAGGTGGAACCAGAGGGCGCGACCGTGGTGGTGTACTGCCACCACGGTGTGCGAAGCCTGAGCGGCGCGACGATCCTGAGCCGCGCCGGGATCGAAGCGGTGTCGCTGGCCGGCGGCATCGACCGCTGGTCGCTCGCGGTCGATCCGAACGTACCGCGGTACTGACCCGCGGCTTACCTCACGCCGTGCATCCACTTCTTCAGGATCGGCGAGAGGACGAGAAGCAACACGCCCGACCCGAGGGCGAAGAAACCCACCTGGTTGAACACGCCCAGCGCCAGGTCGAGCGTCTGTTCCGGGGTCGCGTCCTTGCCGGGTGCCGCCTCCCCGGCGATCCACTTCCCGGCCTGGTGCGCGATGGCCGACGACAGGAACCAGAACCCCATCATGAACCCGACAATCTTCGCCGGCGCGAGTTTCGTGACGAGCGACAGCCCGACCGGCGACAGGGCGAGTTCGCCGAGCGTGTGTAGCAGGTAGAGTAGGATGAGGAACAGCGCCGGCACCATCGCCGCGGTGGCCGCGGCCTTGCCGAGGTTCAGCACAAGGAAACCGGCACCGAGCAGTAGCAGCCCGATGGCGAACTTGACCGGCGCGTTCGGCTCCCACCCCTTTTTCGCCAACTGCACCCACAGCACCGAGAACACGGGCGCGAACAGCATGATGAAGAACGCGTTCACCGCCTGGAAGTTGCTCGTGGTGAGTTCGACGCCGAGGAAGTTGCGGTCCACGTTCCGCTTGGTGAACAGGGTCAGCGCGCTGCCCGCGAGCTCGAAGAACGTCCAGAACACGGCGGTGAAGAACAGCAGCACGATGATGACCCACATCCGCTGCCGCTCCTCCTTCGGGTACTGGAACGAGAGGTAGAACATGTAGCCGATGGCCCCGAGGCCGACGGCCCCGAGTACGTAGTCCATCACGTCGTTCTGGTAGATGAGCAACCCGGCCACCGGGATCATCAGCAGCGTGCCCAGGTACACGATGTACGGCGGGGCGGCCACGGAACCCGCGCCGGTCCCGGTCCGAGCGCCGGTCCCGGTCGGCGCCACGGCGACATCGCCCGGCTCGCGCGCGGCCATCGACACCGGCGCCGCGGCCGGCGGGTCGGCGTAGTGTTCGAGAACGCCGAGCGAGACCGTGTAGAAGAAGATGCCCAGCCCCACGAGCATTCCGATGCCGGCACACAGGAAGCCGTAACTCCACCCCTCAAGCTCGCCGATCGTGCCGCACGTCAGCGGCGTGAGGAACGCCCCGATGTTGATGCCCATGTAGAAGATGGTGAACGCCCCGTCGCGGCGCGGGTCGCCGGCCGGGTAGAACTTCCCGATCAGACTGGAGATGTTCGGCTTGAAGAACCCGTTGCCGATCACGAGGAGCGCCAGGCCGGCGTACAGCACGTACTTGTTCCCGGTACTCGCGGCGAGCGTGAACTGCCCGGCGGCCATCAGCAGGGCGCCCCAGATGATCGACCGGCGGAACCCGAGCAGTCGGTCGGCGAGATACCCCCCGACCAGCGGGGTCAGGTACACCAGCGCGCCGTACGCCGCGTAGATGGCGACGGCCGCCTTCTCGTCGAACCCGAACCCGCCCTTGAGCGTCTCCGAGGTCAGGTACAGGACGAGAATCGCGCGCATGCCGTAGTAGCTGAACCGCTCCCACAGCTCGACCATGAACAGGCAGAACAGCGCCTTGGGGTGGACCTTGCGGTTCGTGTAGATCACGAACGCGACCCAGACGCCGACGAGCGCCCAGGCGAGGAGCATGATGCGATATGGCTCGGCCATGTACCGGACCTCAGCGGTGATGCACAGGATTCCTTGGGGAGGTTGGGGAGAATCCTAACGACCGGCCGCACCGCGGGATAGCGCATTCTTCATGGAATTGACCGGCCGCCTCCGCCGAGGAGCGGATTCTACCCGCTTGTTCTGCCCGCGGCGGCGGATACCATGTCGCCGTGCGGGCCGCGCGCACCCGCAACACCCCTCCCCCGCCTCACCCGGAGTCCTCACCCCATGTTCCGCCCCCTCGCCGCGACCGCCGTCGCGCTCGCACTCGTCGCGTCGGCCGCCGCCGAAGACCCGAAACTGCCCATGACCCTCGGCTCCATCGACCGCAAAGACCCGAAGTTCGACGCGCTCATCCCCAAGGACGCCAAGATCGAAGTCCTCGCGGGCGGCTTCAAGTGGACCGAAGGGCCGGTCTGGGACAAGAAGGCCAACGCGCTGCTGTTCACCGACATCCCGAACAACCGCGTCGTGAAGTGGTCCGCGAAGGACGGCGTGAAGGACTTCCTCAAGCCCAGCGGGTACACCGGCAAGGAGGAGTTCAAGGGCACCGAGCCGGGCGCCAACGGCCTCGCCTTCGACAAGGACGGGAACCTGATCCTCTGCCAGCACGGGGACCGCCGCGTCGCCCGGTGGAAGGACGGCAAGTTCGAGACGCTCGCCGACAAGTACATGGGCAAGCGGCTCAACAGCCCCAACGACCTCGTGTTCGCGAAGAACGGCGACCTGTACTTCACCGACCCGCCCTACGGTCTGCCGGGCGACGTACTCGACCCCAAGAACCCGCACAAGGAACTCGACTTCCAGGGCGTCTACAAGCTCACCCCGAAGGGCGAACTGACGCTGCTCACGAAGGAGATGACCAAGCCCAACGGCATCGCGCTGTCACCCGACGAGAAGACGCTGTACGTCGCCAACTCCGACCCGGATAAGGCGATCTGGATGGCGTTCCCGGTCGGCGCCGACGGTAACATTGGGAAGGGCAAGCTGCTGTACGACGCGACCGCCGACGTGAAGGCCAGCCCGAACAAGGGCCTGCCCGACGGCATGAAGGTTGATGCGAAGGGCAACATCTTCGCGACGGCCGTCAACGGCGTGTACGTGTTCGCCCCGGACGGCACGCTGCTCGGCCGCATCGTCACCAACGACAAGACCGCCAACTGCGCCTGGGGCGACGACGGCACCGTCCTGTACATGAGCACCAACGACAAGCTCACCCGCGTGAAGACGACGACGAAGGGCTTGGGCTGGTAAGCTCTTCGGCGAACCCGGAGCGTCAGCGACGGGGTGAACTTTAACGCGACCTGATGCGCGAAGG
>JAYUBA010001012.1:0-4462 GCA_043741075.1 Frigoriglobus sp. | reverse complement strand
ACGCCCGCCCGGCTGACCGCGTCCCACGCGCCCAACACGTTGAACCGCTGCCGCCCGCTGGCGGCCCGGACGAACACCCGCAGGATCGACCACAGGCAGCACAGGTACGTCCCGTACACGCAGTGGGCGGCATCCACGAACAGCACGTGCCCACGCCCGGCGACGGCCGCATCCAGACGCGGCTTCAACTCGGTGTCGAGGAATGCACGCTGCGTCGCGACGTGCTCGGCCAGAGTTTTTTGGGAGGGATCGGGATCGCCCGGACGCGCGTGTAGGTGAACCCGAGTCCGGCCAGGAACGCGCGGGTCTGGGTCGGCTGGCGGCGGACGCCGGTCAACTGCTCGATCCGGTCGGCGGCTTCGGCGATGGTCCGGACCGGGGTGGTCGTGAGGGACTCTCGGACGATGTCGGCGTGGGCGGTCAAGTCGCTGACCGGCCCGGTGACGCCCCACCGGCGGAGTCCGTCGAGACCGCCCTTGTACGCCTTGACGTACCGCTGGACCGTCGCCCGCCCAAGCCCCGTGACGGTCGCGGCCCGCGCACGGGTGTCGCCGTGGTGGAGCAGCCACAGGACCAGCATCTTCCGCCGGACGTGCGCGTCGGGGTGGGCGTCACGCTCGGCGTTCACGACCCGTTGCTCGTCGTCGGTCAGAGCGATCGGGAACCAGGCCATTGGGGTGACTCCAGCGGGCGGGTTCACCTGATCTACCGATCCGATACCGAAATGGATCATTCACTGCCGGGCCGAGTATAACTTACTGCCGAAAGAATCAGGCACTCACGTCGGCGACTACATCAGCGTTCAGAACGGGTACGCGTTTAAGAGCGAATGGTTCACGGAGGAAGGGGTGCGGCTCGCACGAAACGCCAACATCGGGCACGGGGTGTTGAATTGGGACGACGTGGCGCGAATGCCGGATTCGATGGCGTCTGCCTTTGAGCGGTTTGAGCTGCAACACGATGATATCTTGATTAGCCTAGATGACCGTTTCAGAAGTTTGCCGCCACTGCCACGGTTTTGCGGCGGTAGGGACGAGGCGGGTAGAGTTTCCGTTGCCAGAGCGATGGACGGGTGCCGAACCCGGCCCGCCCACGCTGTTGCTGTCGTCGCGTTTGGCTGTACCTGGACAGTCGCAGAAATTGGATTGGATTATGCAGCGAGTCACCACCCAACTGGCGTCCGCCGCCCGGTCCGTCGTGAACAGGTAGCAGTCCTTCATCCGCCCTTCGGGGTCGCGTACCACCCACACCCGGATCGCCCGCGACCCCAGCACCCACGGCCACACCGCCTCGTAGTCCACCACCCACACGCTCCGACGCCGGCCATACACTGAGACCTCCACCGGACGCCACACCCACGCCCCGACACCCGTCCGCTTCCGGTCGGCCTTGGCGGCGGCTTCTCGGGGCTTGGGCAACCTCGGTCCTTTCTTGGCCTTCGCTCCCCGCCGACCGTTCCTGGCCTTGGGAACGTGCGGGTCGTACACCGCCGCGTCGCCCCGCAATCGGCCGACGAACGCCACCCGCTCGTCCAGATCCGAAAGCAGTTCCTTGCAGGCATACGCTCCATCGCCGACAAGCGTAAAGGTTCGGTCAGGGAACCAGCCCAGGATCTCGGCCAACATCTGTTGAACCAGACCGGCACAACCGGGGTGATCTTTCCCCGGTTGATGCAATCGGGCCAGCAGGGGGAAGGCCAGGATGGGGGTGCCCGCCCGGTGCCATCGATCGCGGAACAACCGCCATACCGCGAAGGCACAGGGAACCGGCCGGGTGGGTGCCGTCGGGTTCATGGTTCTCCTCGCGCGTGGGGTCCGCGCACCGAGACTACCGACACTGAATGAAAACACTTGAAAAACAAGCACTTCATCAGTCTCGGTAGATCAGTACCCGAGACTACCGAGACTACCGACACTGGGGGCGTTACAACCGTTCCCATCGTCCCGTAGGGTCTCTACGGTCTGGTGAGTCTGGGGCCGGCTTCCTGCGATCATCTCCAGACTGGTGGCGTGCTTGATTTCCCGGCGTTTCACGCGCCCCGCTCTCCAGTGTCGGTAGTCTCGGTAGTGTCCCCGAGCAGTTCGCGCTTCGCGGCCTCGGTGCGGTCGGGCACGTCGGTCCCAATCCAGTTCCACCAGGTGCCGCCAAACCCGCGCGCTTTGGACCGTAGGGCGGGGGTCTCCTTCCGAAGGGCAGCCTTCGCCCTCTTCACGTCTTCAGGGGTGAACGCGCTCCGTTGGGCTGCGGTCAGGATCTCGCTGTCCGGGAATGCGAAGGCCGTGAGGAAGGTCTTCAGCCAGGCCGCGCACCGGTCCACCTTCCCCGGTGTCGCCACCCGCTCGGGGCGCTCGATGCCGTCGGCTCTCGACACCAGCGACCACAGCCCCTTGCACCCATCCCACGTAAGGGACAAGGTCGCGTCCGCCAGGTCGCGCCCGGTGAGGTACAGGGCCGCCGAGTCCGCCCCGCGCTGGCGGTCGAGTACCATCAGACTGTCGGCCGCCCCGTTGATGCCGAGGGTGCCGCTCACCTCATCGAACGGATCTTCCGCCGCGCCCTTCCGCGTGTGGTGGATGACCAGCACCGCGCCGTCGTTCTGATCGGCCAGCGCCTTCAGTTCGGAGACCGCGTGATAGTCCTCGTCGTAGCTACTCCCGCGCCCGCTCGGCGGGTCGCGAAACTTCGCCAGCGTGTCCACGATCACCAGGCCGCCCGGATGGTCCTTGAACCACTCGGCGAGGCGCAGAAGGCCGCCCTTACCCGCCCGCGGCCAACTGGTCCGCACTTCCAGAGTCGCCGGCGCGGTGGCGCCGATCGCGGGGAGCTGCATGAGTGCGCGGTCGCGGTAGCGCCGACGAGTGTCTTCGAGGGCAAGGTGAAGGACGGGTCGCGGCGCCACCGACCGTGCGCCGAGGCAGAGCGTGCCGACCGCCACACAGATAGCCACCATCATGGCAAGCCACGACTTGCCGCCTTTCGGCCGACCCGCGAGGATGGACAGCCCCTCCGGCAGCACACCACCCAAAACGAAGGACACTGCGGGCAAGTCCGCCCGCACCAATTCGGCGAGCGTCATGCCCACGTCGAAGGGATCGGCCGGCGCGCTCGCCCGGCCTGCGCTCTCTATCGGCGGGGCGCACTTGGCGTTTGCCGACGGCCCCTTCTTCTGCGCGTTCTTCAGGGCGCGATCGAGCGGCCCACCGGGTCGGGGCGTCCTCATTCCGCGGCCCCCCGCGCGACGAGCAGCGCCGCCAGGTCGGAGATGTCGCGGCTGTGTTCGATCACCACCGGCGCGGAGGCGATGACATCCGCGAGCAGCTCCACCAGTCGCGCCGGAGAGATTGCGAGCAGCCCGGCCTCCGCCACCGCGGCACACCGGGCCTTGTCCTCGTTCGCCTCGGCTGTCTTTCGCGTGTGTTCGGCGAGCCACGCGTCGCTACGGACGCTCGCCTCGGCGCTGATCGGCTCATTGGCTCGCCGCTGGCGGTAGCCGGTCAGAGCGCCAGTGGTGCCGACGACGCGGTATCCGGGCATGTAGTCGCTGCGACTGCCGCACCAGTGGGCGCCATCCGAGGCGAGGCGACAGCCGCGTGGTCGTCCGATGCAGAGGTCGCACTGGTCTACCAGTTCGCCAAGGTCAGCCTGCTCCTCGGCGGGCCTACCGGTCGGAGTGGCCGAGGGTCGAGGTGGATCACCCCCGCTGCGGCGGTCGCGCTGGGCACAGGCACCTTCAGCGGGCATGATTCAGTACCTCGTGGTTGCTTGGTCGTGGCTTCGGGGGTCGGTAGTCGGTCTGCTGGGTTCACACGTCCCCGCGCTGGTCACGCGGGGCGTGTTCGTTCCTCCCCATCAGTCCGGGAAGAAATCCACTCCCTGTCCCGCTCGGCGGCGTGCCGGCTTGGGCGGCGGCGGCGCGCTCGTGCGCCGCGCCTCGAACGCGGCAACCGCTTCGGGCGCGATGCGCCACTGCGGGCGGCCCGTCAGGTTCGTGGCCATGTTGACGCCTACGAGTTCTCCCCGCCCGAGGAGGCCACGTACCTTGTCCTCGCCGACCCTCCAGCGCCAGGCGAGGTCCTTGACGGAGTACCCGCGACCCATGACGGTGGGCGCGTCGGCCTCGGGAGCGGTGTCAGTGCGCACCGGCGGCCTCCGGCTCGGCGCGAAGGTAACCGGCCTCGATTAGCGCGAGGCGGATCTTCGGCAAGTCGTCCGCACTGAAGACGCGATACTTACCCGCCCGCTGGAAAGGGATGAGGTTCTGACCACACAATTTTCGGAGGTGGTGCTCGGCGCAGCGGAGTTCGATGGCCGCCTTGCCAAGCATGATGAGTCGTGGCATTGATGATCTCCGCAGTGTTCAGATTTCGGTGGTGACCTACTTGCGCTGCACAAGCGAGGCCGTATGGCGTAGAACGACTTCGGTCAATCCGGGCGGGGTGCGGACCGAGAGGGCGGATCATGG
>JAYUBA010001011.1:0-4468 GCA_043741075.1 Frigoriglobus sp. | reverse complement strand
GGCCCGCGCGGCGACGGCACGGTGACCGACAAGGGCTACGCCCTCACCTGGAGCGCCACCGACAACGTGAAGTGGAAGCTCGCGCTGCCCGGCAGCGGCCACTCGTCGCCGGTCGTCAGCAAGGGGAAGGTGTTCGTGGCCGGGTGCGTGGAGAGCGAGAAAGCCCGCTTGCTGTATTGCGTAGACCGCACCACCGGCAAACTCGTGTGGGAAAAGGCGTCCGTCGTCGGCGAGCTGGAAAAGAAACACGGCGAGAACAGTTGGGCCAGTTCCACCCCCGCGGCCGACGGCGAGCGGGTGTACATCACGTTCCTCGACAAGCCGAAGTTGCGGGTCTTCTGCTACGACTACGACGGCAAACTGGTGTGGGACAAGACGCCCGGCGAGTTCCACTCCGTCCACGGCTTTTGTAGTCCGCCGATCCTGTACAAGGATTTGCTGATCGTCAACGCCGACCATGACGCCCCGTCCGGGCAGAAGGCGTACATCGTCGCGTTCGACAAGAGGACGGGCGAAGAGAAGTGGCGGATCGACCGCCCGAACAAGCTCCGGTCGTACTGCCCGCCCGTCGTGGTGGACGCGGCCGGTAAGAAGCAGATGGTGCTGACGGGCAGCAAGTGCGTGACGAGCTATGACCCGGACACCGGCAAGCAACTGTGGATCATCGACGGCCCGACGGAGCAGTTCGTTTCGAGCATGGTGCTGCACGACGGCGTGCTGCTGCTGACCGCCGGGTTCCCGGTATACTGGGTGATGGCGATCGACCCATCGGGCACGGGCAACGTGACCAAGACCCATGTGCTGTGGAAGAAGAAGAACGAGGGCGGGTACGTCCCGTCGCCGGTCGCGCACGACGGCAAACTCTTCCTGGTGGACGACAAGGGGTTGTCGAGTTGTTGGGACGTGAAGACGGGCAAGCAGCACTGGCAGGAGCAGTTGAGCCGGAGCAAGCACCACGCGTCCGCGGTGGCCGCCGACGGCCGCATCTACCTCACGTCCGACGAGGGCGTGACGTTCGTGGTGAAGGCGGGCGACCAGTACGAGCTTCTGGCGAAGAACCCGCTGGGCGAGAAGGTGTACTCCTCGCCCGCGTTCTCCGACGGGGATATCTTCATCCGAGGGGCGAAGCACCTGTGGTGCATCGCCGAGAAGAAGTGATCCGCCCTCCACGCTCTCAAGGCCGGCGCCATGCCAATTATCGATGCCACACTTCTCGCCCTGGGGCTTGGCGCCGGTCTGCTCGCCTGCTTCTTCATCCTCATGAAGCGCGCGGAGGTGAAGACCGACCTCGGCGAAGCCGGGAATCGCGGCACATTTACCATCGGACCGGCGACCACATACCTGACCGGTCCCGTGAACGAGACCGGCCACATCGATTACGTCACCGCGCTCAACGATCGGTTGAGCGCGGGCGTGACCGCACGGAACAACGCGAACGTCGGCATTTGGGAGGTTCTTGGCCCGAACCCGCCCGGCGACGGCAAGATACCCTTGGGCTTCTTCGACCGAATGGGCATGACGGCTCCGCCCGCGACCGGCGACTATTTCGTCGGGCTGTGGGCGTACTGCGCCGGCCGTGATGAAGTACGGCGCGGACAAGTACGGCGCGGCGACTATTTCGTCAGGCTGTGGGCGTACTGCGCCCGCCACGCGCTCGGTCAGTTGAACGCCGTGGGCCGGGCAGTCGAGAACCTCTCGAAACGACCTTGGACCGCCGACGAGCACGCAGTCGCTTCCGGCTGGCTCCGGGCAAACGAGAAGCCGCTGGCCGCGCTCCGCGAAGCGGTGAAGCGGTCGCAGTACTACCACCCGCTGCTCCCGGGGAAGGCCGAGAAGGGGTTGAGTGGCGCGATCTTCTCCGGCCTGACCGCGTGCCGCGAGTTGGCCGCTGCGCTCGCCACGCGTGCCATGCTACAACTCGGCCACGGGAACGCGTCCGAGGCGTGGCAGGATCTCCTCACCTGCCATCGACTCGGACGGCAAATCGGCCGCGGTGGGACGCTCTTCGAGGGCTTGGTCGGACTCGCAATCGAGCAACGCGCGATCCGCGGCGAAATCGCATTCCTCGGCCGCGCCCACCCGGATGCGGAGACGGCGGAACGCTGCCTCTGCGACCTGTTCGAGCTTCCGAAGGTACGGACCGCGGCCGACCAGATCGACTTGGCGGAGCGAACATGGGCGCTCGATACGTTCATGCAGTTCGACCGCCACGGGGTGCCGCAAGACCCCCTCTACGATGCGGACTTCCAGCCGATCAAGCACGGTCTGACGGAGGCGATTCTGATCGGCATCGACTGGAACCCGGCACTGGAGTTCGCCAACACTTCGATAGACCGGCTGGCCGCGATCTTTCGCGAGAAGAACCGCGCCGCGCGGGTACGCAAGCTGACCGAGATGGAAGTCGAAGTGCGCCCGCATTACACCCGGTTTGTCGGCGGGGGCGGTCCGGCGGCACTCAAGAATGCCGGGTCCGCGACTGAACGAGGGCGGGTATTCGGTCAGATGTTGTTCGGCAGTTTGGCTCTCACTTTCGGGAAGTTCCACGACGCCTCGGATCGCATCCGCCAATACTTCGACACGGTGACCGTCGCCTACGCACTCGTGTGGTATCAACGCGTTAACGGCCAGTACCCCGATTCGCTCGCCAAACTCGCGCCGACCTATCTGAAGACGGTCCCCGGCGATGTCTTCAGCGGCAAGGAACTGATCTACCGGCCGCACGCGACCGGGTTCCTCCTCTACAGCGTCGGGGTGAACGGCATCGACGAGGGCGGGCGCTGGGCCGACGATAAGCCGCCCGGCGACGACATCGCGGTCCGCATTCCGCAACCGCCGAAGCCGTAGCAGCCGCACTCCGAATTGCTACGTAGCTACGCGAGGGCAGGGGGTTGCGATACAGTAAGGGAAAGGAGGACGCCATGTCGCTCGCCGAACAGTTCCCGGACATCACGAAGCGGGACCAACCGCTCGCCCCGTTCACGCACCTGAAGATCGGCGGCCCGGCCGAGTTCCTCGTGCAACCGCGCACCGCGGACGAACTCAACGCCGTCCTCGCCGCGTGCCAGCGCGACCGCGTCCCGGTGCGCATGCTCGGCGGCGGGTTCAACCTGCTCATCCCGGACGACCCCATTCCCGGTGCGGTCGTCCGCCTCACCGCCCCCGCGTTCACCTTCCTCAAGCGCGACGGCAAGCGGGTCACCGCCGGCGGCGGCGGGCAACTGTTCGACCTCATCGCGTTCTCCGTGAAGCACGGCCTCGGCGGGCTGGAAACGCTCGTCGGCATCCGCGGCACGGTCGGCGGCAGCGTGCGGTGCAACGTCGGCGACCGCTCAGGCGAGATCAGCCAGACGGTTCGCAACGTCACCGTGCTGACCGACGCGGGCAAGGTGCAGGTCCGCGGGCGCGACGAGCTCACGTTCTCCGAACACCAGAGCGACCTCGACGAACCGGTGATCCTGTCGGTCGAGTTCGAGTTGGAAGTGGAGCCGCCGACCGCGGTGCTGAAGCGGATGCGGAAGGCGTGGATCGCGCGGAAGGCGGGCGAACCGCTCAGCTTCCAGGCGGGCGTGCGGCTGTTCCGCAACCCGCCCGGTCAGACGGCCGCGACGCTCATCGACCGCGCCCACATGACCAAGGCGAAGTCCGGCGGGGCCGAACTGAGCGAGCGGAACTCGAACTACGCGGTCGCCCACCCCGGCACCACCGCGAGCGACATTCTGCAACTGACGGAGCTTGTGAAGACGAAGGTGAAGGAGCGCACCGGCGTGTCGCTCGAGCGGGAGTTGCACGTGTGGTGAAGCGCGCCCGCAGGGCCACCCCGCCCGCACCGTCCGGGGCGCGGACCGCCCGCCCGATTCTCGCGGTGCTGCTGACGCTCGGCGGCGCGGCGGCGCTGTTGTTCGGCTTGTCGCGCCTGGGCGATGAGGCGCGTCGGAACATCGGCCCGCGCGACCGCTACGCGGTGCGGTTCGCCGACATCCGGTGCGACGCCCCGCCGGGCAGCACCCGCGAAACCTTCCTCATCGAAGTGCGGTACGACGCGAACGCCGCGGCCACGCTTCAGGCGCTCGACCCCGACCTCGCGTCGAAGCTGACGGCCGCGTTTGGGGCGCATCCGTGGGTCGCGAGCGTGGACGCGGTGACGGTGGACCCGCCGGACGTGGTGGGCGTGAAGCTGACGTTCCGCACGCCGGTGCTCGCGGTGCCGACCCGCGAGGGCACGCGGGCCGTGGACGTGAAGGGGATTCTGCTGCCAACGTCCGCGCCGACCGCGGGCTTACCGGAGTTGCTGAACGCGGTGGCCGCACCGGGCAAACCCGGGCAGCCGTGGCCGGACGATGTGGTGGTGCGTGCCGCGCCGGTCGCCGGCGAGTACAAGCCGAAGACGATCGAGCGGACCGCGCAGGGCTGGCAGCTCATTCAGCCAGATGGAAAGAAGTTGATGGTCGGCCGGTAGGGCGTGTTGACG
>JAYUBA010001010.1:0-4470 GCA_043741075.1 Frigoriglobus sp. | reverse complement strand
CGTTGAGTTCGGGCGAGGCGTGTTTGGAAATCAGTTGCTGGCGGGGCGCTGTTTGGCCCAGGCGTCGGGCAACAGATGCGTCACGTCGGCCGGTTTGGCGGCCAGTTGCGTCAACACGTCGGTCAGGTACGCCCACGGGTTCAACGCATGCCGCTTCGCCGACGCGCACAGGCTCATCAGCACCGCGGCACTCGTCAGCCCCCCGTCCCCGCCCACGAACAGCCAGTTCTTCCGTCCGACCGCCAGCGGTCGAACGGCGCGTTCCGCGACGTTGTTGTCGATCGTGAACCGGGCATCGTTCAGATACCGGCCCAGCGTCGGCCACTGGTTGAGCGCGTACGACACCGCCTGACCGAACGGACTCTTCGGTAACGCACTGTGTTGTCCGACCTCCAGCCACGCACCGAACGCCCGCAGGATCGGCCCGGCGCGAGCTTGCCGACGGAACACCACGGCTTCGCCCACGAGTTCCTCGTCGAGGATCTCCTTCTCGACGGCGTAGAGGGTGCGGATGTACGCCAGGGCTTCGCTCGCCTTCGCCGCGTTGTTCGTCCGGGCTTCCACGAACTTGCGTCGCACGTGGGCCCAGCAGCCCAGGTGCCGGGCTCCGGACCCGTGGATGGGGTTGTAGCCGGTGTACCCGTCGGCATGCACGAAGCCCGAGTAACCTTTCAGGAACGCGGCGGGGTACTCTTCACCACGACCGGGCGTGAAGTCGAACAGCGTGTACGGGTTGGCCGCGTCGCCGAGGTACAGCCAGGCGTACGCGGTACGTCGGGGTAGCAAGAGTTTGACCGGGCTCTCGTCGGCGTGGATCGCGAACGACGCCTTGAGCCGCGCGATCATGGCCCGGTAGACCGGATCCAACAGCGTCGCGCACGCCGCGAGTAGGTCGCACAAACGGGTGCGTGAGACCGGCCAGCCGTGCCGGGCGAAGATCGCCTCCTGGCGGTACAGCGGCAGGTGATCGACGCACTTCGACACGATCACCTGGGCGAGCAGTCCGGCTCCGACACCCGACTTCGGCACCGGTTCGGGAGGGAAGGCCGGGGCCGCGAACTGCGGATCACGCGCCGCCTGCTCGCAACTTCGGCACGCATACGTTTGCTGCGCAATCTCGCGAACGAAGACCGACGACGGGGTGTAGTCGAGACGCTCGCGGATCGTCTCGCCGATGCGGATGCGCACCCCGGCACAACACGGGCACACCTTCTCGGCCTCGCTCAGGTCGATCTCTTCGCGTCGTCGCGGCAGGTTCGACGGGTTCGGTTTGCGCCCGTGCCCCTTCCGCTTGGGCACCGACACGTCGGGTTCGGGAAGCACCGGCGCGACCGGCGGCGGCGGCGCGAGTTCGTCCGGCCCATCGCCGGGGAGGTCGTCGAAGAGGGTCGGACCTTCGATCCGTTCGCTCTTGCGACCGAAGTGCATCTTCACGAGTTTGGCGATGTGGTCTTGTTGCTTCTCGATGGTGCTGCGGAGTTCGCCGACGAGGGCGAGGAGTTCCTGGACTTGGGCGTGGAGGCGTGCGTTCTCCGCGAGCTGCTGAGCGAGTTGCTCGCCGGGCGTGAGGAGTTCGGGTTCGGATGACACCGCCATGTCAAGCAAGACGCGCGACGCGCCCGAACCTATCACGTCCGTCGAGAATAATTACACCGGTTGCTGGAACCGGGTGCGGGTGCGGGTCTTGGCCCACTCGACGCCCCCCAAGATCATGGCCAGTTGCGTGGTCGTGATGGCCAGTTCCGTGGTCGCGGCCTTGGGGAACGCGAAGGTTCCCTTCTCAAGCCGACGCAGGTACAGCGCGAAGCCGTCGCCCATCCAGGCGAGGATCTTGAGTTTGTCGCCGCGGCGGTTCTTGAAGACGAACAGGTCGCCGGAGCCGGGATCGCGACCGAGTGTGGTGCGGACCACCCCTGCGAGTCCGTCGATCCCCTTGCGCCCGTCTTGGGGTTCGACGGCGATGTAGATGACGCCGGTGGTGCCCATGGTCAGCACGGCGATGCTCCCAGGGCCAGAACCAAGCATGCCAGTTGCCGGGCATCGGCGGACAGCGGCACGCGGAGTTGGACACCGGAGGGAAGAACCACCTCAACGACGGTATCGGGAATGACGCGGACGGGCACGAAGGACGGGCACGAGTCGGGTTCGGATCGGGGCCGGGTCTCGGTCGGCGGGTCGAGATCGTCGAGGATCTTCCGCCACCGGTAGAAGCTCGACAGGTTGAGGTCACGCGAGCGGCAGAACGCGGCCACCGAGAGGCCGGAACTGCGCCACAAGGCGAAGGCCGTTCGCCAGCGTTCCACGATACGAGGATCAGGCACGGCCATCATTGGGGCTCCTGCGGGTGTGGAAATCCCCAGAATAACTCACCCCACAAGACGCCACTTCACCGGACGCTATCGATGCAGGCGAAGATCGCCGACAAACTGGCGCTCGTCCGCAACCTCACGTTCAACCCGAACTTCCACGACCCCGTCGAACTGTTCTCCGGGTTCCGCAAGCCGACCGAGGCCGGGCGGGGGGCGCGGCCGGACTTCGGCTCGGTGGTCAGCAAGTTGCGCCGCGGCGACGTGCGTGCCCTGCCGCCCTACGTCGCGCTCGACAAGACCGCCGGCGACGAGTACCGCAACGGCCCCGCGTACCTCGGCGTCTCGCACAAGGCGTTCATCGCCACCGGGAAACTCGAAGGATTGGCGCTACCGCGAACGCCGTCCCCGGCACGCCGTTGATCCGTTGCGTACCGGGTGGTCAAATGATACGAGTGATCGTAGTGTTGCGCGTCTCCTACCTACCACTCCGACCACACAGGGCCACGTCGAAGTTGAACACCGCCGGGGGCCGACACACCTCCACCGCCGCCACATACCGGCTGCCGTTCCGCAGGATGACATCCCGCTCACCTGAGCGAATATGGCACGGCCCAGTGTCAGAATCCGCACAACAGAAGACGGGCACCGATTACGGGCGGCCTGGACTTGCCGGATTCCCTCAAGGAATCGAGCGCTGTCGGTTTGGCACACACATTGCTTGTTGTGCCCATGCTGACATTCCCTTCCTCTCGACTCAGTACGCGGACATCCCGTGAAACGGCTGCTGAACTGGCTGCGGACTTCTTCCCCGGCACCGGGCCACTGCGCGGGTCCGTCCTTTCGACCGGCTCTGGAATCCCTCGACGAGCGGGCCGTGCCTAACGCCACGAGCTGGGCCAACGGCTACCATCAGACTACCGTCAGCGCCGTGCAGCAGGAACGCGCCGAGGATCGCGTGTCGTTCGCCATCGGGGCGGACCACCGCCTGACTGAGTTCGTCGGCGACATCGCGCTCCACCCCGGCACCTACGGCGGGGCGGTCTTCGGCGGCCTGGCCACGGACATCGACGCCGGTCGCGACGCCGCCGGACACGCGCAGGTCCTCGTCCACGGCTTTGCGAACTCGGTCTCCCTGTACAACGTGGCGAGCGGCTGGCAGGACCTCACGTTCAAGACCCGATACGGCAACATGGTCTGGCAGATCAGCGCCGGCAACAGCGGCGAGGTCTACATGCTCGACACCGCGCACCTGGCCTGGAAATACGAGTTCGGTACGAGCAGTTGGCGGTTGCTCGGTGTCGGCATCAGCGAGATCCAGGCCAGCCGCGGCAGTTTCTTCGACCCCGGCCTCTACACCCGCACGGACTCCGGGTATGTTGGGCACTGGAGCCCCACCACTTCCTGGACGGTTCTCGGCACCGCCAACCCCCACGCCAAAGCCCTGAGCGTCAACGCCAATAACAGTGTGTTCATCATCGCCGGGAGCGAGGGCAAGGTGTACAAGTACAATGAGACCTCCAGGGGCTGGGCCGTCCTCGGCACCGGCGATCACCTCCAAGCGATCAACGCCGTCACAGGTCCCAACCACGAAGACTTGGTCTACGGCTTCATCGCCTCCGATCCCAACGGCGGCGACCTCCACGGGTATGTGGATTTCACAACCAAGTACCCCGGCCTTGGGCCGCCCCACGAATCCCCAGTAAACGGTAGGGTGTGGAAGTGGACTGCGGCCGGCGACTGCAGAACCTGGACATCCAAAGCGACCGGTTCAGCGGGGCCAGCGGCAGCACGCTGTATGTGGTGACGACGTTCTCGGACGAACTGTTCCCCAGCGTCCGCCGCGACAACTGGGCCACGGGCGAGGACACCTACCTCGGCCCGTCATGGTAGGGTCGGACGTTGTTGAAGGACGCTCCACGCGGTTTGGAAGACCGCGTGGATGGTTGCGGGCGAGCCGCGTGACGATGTTCGCGAGCGGCCCGCCCGCCGCGCCGAGGCAATCACCGCTCGATTCCGCTCTCGCGTGCCTCACTCGGCTCGCGGCCGGCGGTGCGTTCGCACCGGTGCGCGTGGGCCGCTACCGCCCGCCGGCCGGGCGCGTGTGCCACTCGGCGGCGTCGGTCGCGGGCGGGTTCGCCGCGCCGAACGCCGGGTAGTTCGG
>JAYUBA010001009.1:0-4472 GCA_043741075.1 Frigoriglobus sp. | reverse complement strand
CCTCACGGGTGCCGCTCGCCTGAAAACACCGGCAATGCCCAAATCGGCAGGGGCACCCATCGGGGCTGTCGTGCGTCGATGTTGCGGTCACTTCGCGGGCTTCAGCACGATCTGCCGCAGGTCCATCACCGCCGCGCCGGGCTTGGTCTTCGCCCGCACGGTGAGCGTGTGGCGGCCGGCTTTCTCGATCTTGAGCGTGCCGACCTCGCGGGCCTCGAACGCCTGAAACCCACCGGTGTCCTTCACGGTGAACGTCAACTTCTCGTCGCCGACGGCGAGTTCCACCTCCGCGCCGCCGCTGCCCTTCCCGCACCCTTGCAACACTTCTACCGTGAACGCCCCGCCCTTCTCGACGGTGAAATCGAAGGTCGCGGTGTCGTCCTTGTGTACCCAGAAGCCGAGCGTGTTCTTGTGCGGGAGCGGTTCGAACCGGAGCATCGTGCCCTGCACGAGCGCGGTGCGGGCGGGCAGCGTGATGACCCCGTCCTTGTTCGGCGGGTTCGGTTTGTAGTCGGGGTTAGGGACCGGCATGTTTGCCCCCACCTCTTTCCGCCACTTGGCCAGTTCCGCCGCCAGCGCGTCCGGAACCGCATTCACCGCGGGGTCACCGAACAGGTTGCGACTCTCGGAGATGTCCTTCTTCACGTCGAAGAGTTCGCGGCGGCCGTCCTCGTAAAACTCGATGTACTTGAATTCCTTGTATCGCACCGCGCCGCCGGGCCGGCCGCCTTGATTCGCGTAGTGCGGGTAGTGCCAGTAGATTTCGCGCGGCGTCAGCTTCTCGCCGTTGAAGACGGGGAGCAGCGAGACGCCGTCGCGCGGGGGCACAGGGGGCTTACGCCCCCCGCTCAGGGCGCAGGCGTCCAGAATGGTGTCGAAGAAGTCGATGCTGCACGCGACTTCGTCCGTGACCGTGCCGGGTTTCACCTTGCCCGGCCACTTCACGATCAGCGGGACGCGGATGCCGCCTTCGTAGAGGTAGCCCTTGCCCTCGCGCAGCGGCGCGTTGATCGTCGGCGCGAACGGCATCCCTTCGAGGGTCGCGAGGCCGCCGTTGTCGCTGGTGAAGATGACGAGCGTGTTGTCGCTCAGCTTCAGGTCGTCCAGCTTCTTCAGGATGCGGCCGACGCTCGCGTCCATGCTCTCGACCATCGCCGCGTACACCGGGTTGCTCTGCTTGCCGTGCGTCGGCGTCACCTTGTACTTGTCGATGAGCGCCTGCGGCGCCTTCAGCGGCGTGTGAACCGCGTAGTGCGGGAGGTACAGGAAGAACGGCTTGTCCTTGTTCGCTTGAATGAACGTCTCGGCTTCGGTCGTGAGTCGGTCGGTGAGGTACTCGCCGTTGTCGGCCTTTTCCAGCCCCGACATCTGGCCGAGCTTGTTCGCGAACGGCGCGAAGTAGCTTCGCGGCGTGCCGGTCGCGTCGCCCGCGACGTTCACGTCGAAGCCGTACTTCTCCGGCGCAAAGCCTTTGCCCCCCAAATGCCACTTCCCGACGAGCGCGGTGGCGTAGCCGCTCTTCTGAAGTACCTTCGCGATGGTGACTTCGTCGAGCGGCAGTTCGGTACGGATGACCGGCCCTTTCAGGCGCTGGTCGGGCGCGTCCTTGCGGCCGGGAATCCAGTCGGTGATGTTCATGCGCTGCGGGTAACGGCCGGTGAGGATGCTGGCCCGCGTCGGCGAGCACACCGGGCACGCGGCGTAGAAGTCGGTGAACCGGATGCCGTCCTTTGCCATCTGGTCGATGTGCGGTGTGCGGTGGAACGTGCTCCCATAACAGCCGAGGTCGCGCTGCCCGAGGTCGTCGATGACGATGAGTACGACGTTCGGCTTGTCCGCCGCGAACGCGGGGACGGCCGATGAAATGACGACGCCGATTACCGCGAGGCAGCGGAACATAGCGGACTCCGGACGGGCGCACGACGGCTCGACAATTGCTAGTATCAAGAACGAGACGAGGTACTTCGACGAAAATAACGGATTCCCCTCCGCCCACCCCGGCTTTGACCTCCCCCCTTGAGGGGGAGGTCGGCGGCGCTTCGCCGACGGGTGGGGGGGCGTTGAGCGACGTGCGCAAGGGATTACTCCTTGTGAGTTGCGTCGTCCCCCCCACCCGGCTCGCAAAGCCTCGCCGACCTCCCCCTCAAGGGGGGAGGTCAAAACCAAGCGGGCGCATGTTCAGCACGGTCGTGTGTTACCCTTGATCGCGCCGGGCAGTGGAGAAGTTGATGAACTCGACGTGGCTCGTCCGACTCGATCAAACGCTCTCCTCGTACTCGATCCTGGCCGCCCTCGTCGCGGTCGGCCTGCTGGTCGGCCTCCTCGAACGGTCCGGGCTGCTCGGCTGGGCGCTCGGCCTGTTCGGCCGCGTCACGCGGTGGGCGGTGAGGAGCGGGTTCCGCGTCTGGGAGCGCAGCCTCTCGTGGGCGAACTGGTGGGTGTACCTCGTTCTCGCCCTCGTACTCCTCACCACGGGCGCACTGACCGCGAGTGATCTACCACTCGTCACCCTGGGTAGCGCCGCGCTCACGCTCTCGATGGGCGTGGCGACGTGCCTGGCGTACATGTTCATCGACGTGGAGCGGTACGAGGTCGAGCGCGGGCGGAAGGCCGTTTACAACCCCACCAAGGGGCAGGAGCTGGCGCCCAACGTGGCCCGGTACGGGCACCGGGTCGGGGTTCCGCTCCTCATCGCCGCGACCGTCGGTGTGATCGGCGGGTTCGTGCTTCTGAACCAGGGCGCGTACGAGACCGTCGGCCGCAAATGGTATCTGACGGAGGCCGACGCCCGGCCGGGGTTCGTCGATTTCCTTACTTACGCGCTCATCAACCTGCTGAGCCTCGTGGACATCCTCAACCTGGCCGACTCGAACCGCCTGCTGCACGCCACGTTCGTGAAGAAGGGCGACTGGCCGGCCGCGGTCATGCTCGCCGGGTTCCGCTCGTTCTTCACCCTGATCCTGCTCCAACAGGTGTTCGCGTCCGTGCGGCAGGGGCGGCTGCTGTCCGAAACGATCGCCGACTTCTGGAGCCCGCACGAGCCGATCCACGACCGCGCGCGGAACGCGCTGCCGCAGTTCGGGGCCGCCGCCATCGGGCCGGTGCTGTTGTCGCTGCGGGAGATGACGGCGCTCACCAAGGAGCAGCGGGACCAGTTGCCCGTCATCCTGGCCGCGATCGGGCCGTCCACGGTGCCCGCGCTGGTCCGGCACCTGTCAGACCCGCACGAGCACGTCCGCGCCGTCGCCGCCGGGGCGCTCGGTCACCTGTGCGCCCGCGAGGCGACGCCGCAACTCGCGGAACTGGTTGGCGATTCGAGCGACCTGGTCCGGCTGAGCGCGGCGGAAGCGCTCGGGGCGATCGCCGCGGGCGGGGCGATGGCCGAGCGGTCGCGGCTCGTGCGCATGCCGCGCCGCGGCGGCGGGCGCTGGCCCTTCTTCCGAGGGCGCCAACCCGCCGGCCACCAGTTGAACCCGACCGCCGTCGCGGTCGCGGCCCTGAACCGGGCGCTGGGGGACGAACTCGCGGCGGTGCGCGGTCAAGCGGCGGCCTCGCTCGGCGGGGCCGGGAGCGCGGCGGCCGACACCGCCGACGCGCTCGCGGGGTTGCTCCGCGACGCCGACGAGACGGTCCGCTGTCGCGCGGCCGAAGCGCTGGGGCAGATCGGCGGGGCACCCGAGCACCTGCTGACCGCACTCGACGACCCGGCCGCGCCGGTGCGCGCCGCCGCCGCGCGCGGGCTGAAGGCGCTCGGCCGGCAGGCCGCCGGGGCGGTTCCGCGGCTGCTCGAACTGCTTCAGGACCGCGACGAGGCGGTTCGCGCCGCCGCCGGCGAGGCGGTGAACGCGGCCGGCCCGTTGAGCAACGGTGCCGCCACCAAACTGGCCGAAGGGCTGTCGAGCCAGGACACCACGGTCCGCGCGCACGCGGCCGAGGCGCTCGGCACCGTGGACGCCGCGGCCGAACACGTGGCGCCCCCACTGGTCGAGGCGCTTGCGGACGGCAGCGACGCCGTTCGGGCCAAGGCGGTGGAGGCGCTCGGGAAGATCGGGGAGGCCGCCGCGGGGGTCGCGGTGCCGGGGCTAGTCCGGGCGCTGCGTGACCGCGACAGTTGGGTGAGCGCGCTGGCGGCCGAGGCGCTCGGCGAAATGGGCGGCGGCGCGGGAGTGGTTCCCGGCCTGGTTCGCGCGTTGGGTCATGTCAACCCGCAGGTGCGGGCGAACGCGGCCGAGGCGCTCGGGAAGTTGGGTGCCGCGGCCGGGTCGGCGCGGGCCGCGCTCGAACGGGCCGCCGCGGACGAAGATGGGGCGGTCCGCGCCAAGGCGGTGCGGGCGCTCGGCGCGCTCGGCGCGCCGCCCGCGGCGACGCTTCACCTGATTCGGGCGGCGATCGCGGACCCCGACCCGGCCGTGCGGGCGGGCGCGGCGGCGTCCGTCGGCGCGTGGGACGCGCCTCCGGACGAGGTACTGGCC
>JAYUBA010001008.1:0-4473 GCA_043741075.1 Frigoriglobus sp. | reverse complement strand
CGCGCGGTGGATCGTCGGCGGGCTGTGGGACCACGACCGCACCTTCAAGGGCGAGTTGCCTACCGCCGCGACCATCGACCAGTTCGTGAAGGACCGGCCCGTGTTCATCCGCCGGTACGACGGGCACATGGGCCTCGCGAATTCCGCCGCCATGAAACTCGCGGGCATTACGGCCGACACCAAAGACCCGCCCGGCGGCGTGATCTACCGCCTCGCCGACGGCAAGACGCCGTCCGGCGTCCTCAAAGACAACGCGATGTCACTCGTGGACCGGCTCATCCCCGAACCGGGCGACGAGGAAATTCTCGAAGCGGTACACGCGGCACAGAAGGCCGCGGCCGAAGTCGGCGTCACGAGCGCGCAGGACATGGACGGCAGCGGGGCGGAGACGCGGCGGAAGCTGTTCCGCATCTACCAGCGCCTCGCGCGCGAGGGGAAGCTCACCTGCCGTATCGACCTGCGCTGGCCGATGGAGGCGCACAAGGAACTCGCGAACGCGGGCGTGGCGGCCGACTTCGGCACCGACTTCGTCCGCATCGGCGGCGTGAAGGGGTTCATGGACGGCTCGCTCGGCAGCAGTACCGCGAAGCTGTTCGCGCCTTACGAAACCGACGCGAAGAACACCGGCGTGTACGTGACCGAACCCGACACGATGCGGAGCTACATCCGCTCCGCGGACGCGGCCGGCCTGAACGTGTGCGTCCACGCGATCGGCGATCGGGCGAACGCCGTACTGCTCGACACGTTCGCCGAAGTCGCGAAGCAGAACGGCCCGAAGGACCGCCGCTTCCGCATCGAACACGTTCAGCACCTTCGCCCCGCGGACTACCCGCGGTTCAAAGAGTTGGGCGTGATCGCGTCGATGCAACCGTACCACGTCATCGACGACGGGCGCTGGGCGGAGGGCCGCATCGGGGCGAAGCGGTGCGCGAGTTCCTACGCCTATCGGTCGCTGCTCGACGCCGGGGCGGCGCTCGCGTTCGGCTCGGACTGGCCGGTCGCGCCGCTCGATGTGCTCGCGGGCATCGACGCCGCGGTCAATCGCCGCACGCTCGACGGCAAGCACCCGGCCGGCTGGTTCCCGGAGCAGCGGATCACGGTCGCGGAGGCGGTGAGCGCGTACACGAGTGGCAGCGCGTTCGCGGCGTTTCAGGAGAAGGATCGTGGGAGCATCACGGTGGGCAAACTCGCGGACTTCGTGCTGTTGACGCGCGATGTCTTCGCCGCGGTCGAGAAGGACAAGATCGCGGACACGAAGGTGCTGCTGACGGTGGTCGGTGGGAAGGTGGTGTTCGAGCGGAAGTGATGTCTTTGTCTTGCCCTCTCCGCGAGAGTGCTTTGTCGAAATCCTTGGTAGTGGTACAGTTTGAAAAAGATTTGCGAAAAATGACCCGGTCCCCGACCGGGTTTCGGGCTACGGATTCGAGGCGGGCTTGGATTCGACGGGTTGCTGAATGATGATGGGTTGCGGTTGTGGTCGGTCAGCATACTTCCCGATTGCCCATCCGATCGCACCGACGACGACCGCAAGGAGGGCGAGGTGCAGTTGCCAAGTGCGGTTCTTCTCGTTTTGCTCCTCCTGCCATTTTCGGTTCGCCAGCTCTCGTGCGGCTTCCCGTTCGCGCCGGGCGTCCTCTTGCGCCGCTTGCCACTCCCGCTGTGCGGCGTCGCGCTGCTCTTGCCGCTCCTGGTCTTTCGCTTGCCGCTCGTCCTGGAATCGCTGTAACTCTTGAGCGTTGACCATCTCTTGATGCTCCTTCGGACTCCGCCCCGGTTGCCACGGGACGAAACGGGCGCACTCGCGATCATGCTGGATGACAGCTAGCACCCCCGCATACGGGTTGGTGGAATACTCCGCAGTTTGCTTCAGTTCAAAACATTCCTTGTCGATCCGTTGGGCTTGCGCGAAGCAGTACGGGTTCGATTCGGTGAAGCCGGTCGCGTGCCCGCTCTCTCTCGTTCGCTGCTCCGCTTCGTGGGCGTCGTGCGTTTCTGATTGTCGAAGAGCAAGAAGCCCGCACTCGGCGCACTTGATCGTCCCCATCGGATGATTCCCCTGAAACGGCGAGCCGAGACTGGAGTGGCGGGGGAGGAATCCGCCCCGCTCTCCAACCCCGGCTTAATCACGGGTTAATTACTCCCGCTAGCCGTTACCGGATTATAACACGCCCGCTTCCGTCAACAACTCTTCCATCGTCCAGTTGTGCCCGGTCAGCCCCGCCGCCATCGCGGGCGTCTTGTTGATCGTCCCGTGCCAGCGGCAGAAGTTGTAGTGGGCGACGTACAGCGACGTTGCCGCCGCGAGGTTGGGCAGCTTCTTCGAGAACCCCAGCGCGAGCCGCGTGAACCGCCGCATGAACGTGCGGATCGACAGGTTGTGCCGTTCGACGTGGGACGTGCATATGTCGTTCGGGTTCAGCCCCGCCGTCATCGCCTTCCGCTCCTCCGATATCATCACCGGCGGGCCGTACCGCCCCGGCTGCTCCGACTCCTGGTACTGCTTTATCAGGATGCCGTAATCCACCGTGCCCGCGAACGCCAGATCGACCGCGCCGGGGTACGCGGCCCACCCGTCCGTGCTGACGAGCGGGCGCGGGCCGGGCGCTCCCGGCTTCGGGGCGACGATCCGCGCCGACAAGTCGAGCATGAACTCTTCCGTCATCTCGCGCGTCCGCTTGCCGATGACGAACGACGGCACCAGCTTCGTCATCTGGTCGAGCGCGATGAACAGGTATTGATCCCCGATGCCGTCGTTGCCCTTCTCTTCGGGCGTCAGCTTGCCTTGCTTCTTCCGGCAGAAGGTCCAGATTTCGTCGCACTGGAGGTGCTTCAGGTGCAGGTGCCGCATCCGCTGATTGAGGAACTTCCGCAGCTTCTCGCCGGCCCGAACCATCAGCTTCATCACCGTCGTGCGGTGCGTGCCGGTGAGCCGGGTGATGCTGCGGAGCGATGCCCCTTCGACCAGCATGTGCAGAATCGAAACCTGGTGCTCGCGCGCGAGGACGTTCACGGGAATCCGCCTTCCGGGGTGACGGCGGATTCGCTAGACTGCGCTTGCGGGCTGGAGTCTGGCTTAACCGCCGATTCTGGTTGCACCCCGGCCGGTGCTTGTAACACCGGCCGGGGCTTTTCTTTCACTCACATATTGTGCCACGAAATCTAGTCGGGTAGTATGTCGGTAGGTCGCTCCGCTACTTTTTGTGGACACATTTAATCATGATGGGCAGACCGCCGAAACCGCCGAAGGACGTGAAGAGCGACACCCTCCGCATCCGCATGACGAAGGCTGAACGCGCGCTGCTGGGCCGCGCCGCGAAGGCTCGGGGTGAAACCCTGTCCGAGTGGGCGCGCGGCGCCCTGGTCGCGCTGGCTAAGGGGCTGGTTAAAAGAGGTGGACCTGCCGGGAATTGAACCCGGAGACGTGCGGTTATAAGACGCTTACCCCGCCTGGCAGGCCCGCGCGGTGAACGCGGTACTGCTGTGGCGGGAGGGGAACGGCCATGCAAACGGACATGTCATGGAATGAGAGAGACCGGTTCGGCTAGCCGGGTTCGCGCCGCCTTACGCTTTCGCGGAACCATCGCTTGCGTATTTCGCGAGATAGTCGGCGATGGGCTTTCGGTTAGTGACCAAACTGGAGAACTGCTTATCAACCACGTCCGACAGTCGTGCGAGGTGCCTTCGGCCGATCCCCTCTTGGTCGTCAAACACCGCGAGACTGCTGAACGTCGTGCCCACCTTCTGGTAGTGAAGGATTACGATTGTCGCCACGCTGCACTTAGCGTCCGTATTTACCCCGAAAAGAAACAGCGGCGGCTTATTCGCCACTTCGATTCGGAAGTCTACCGGGTATTGCACGCGCGGGTCGGACTCCTGGTCATGCCAATCGTAACTGACGGACTCCGGCGGCAGCGAGGAGTTGACGACCGCCCGGAGGTCAGCCAAGAAGGTGTCCCGTACAGCGCTTCGGGTCCAGAGATACACATCCGAAATCCGAAGGGCCGCCTGAATCAGACTAAACAGCGCGTCGCCGAACCTATCGTCAACGACCGGCGACCACAACACGCCGTCGCGGTCTTCGATGCCGCACCCTTCCAAAGCGCCTTCAATTACGGCCCCCCGTGCGCCGGTCATGATCGTCTTTTCGTCCATCTCGTAAGTGAGTCGCATGAAGGTGCTGCCTTCGTCCGTGATCCCCCAGCCGCCGCCATCGCGCTTGAGGACGACCGAGAGTAAGTCGCCGTCATCGAAACGGAAGGGGGTGAAAACGCGGAATCGCTCGGTGCCTTCCCGCACCACGCGAATCTGCGCGCACACCTTTCGCTTGAACTCGGTTTCAACCTCTTCGGCAATCACTCGTCACCTGCGCTACCGGGCGTGAATAGGTGCTTGTCCCCTTTGGCCACGATGAAGTTGCAATCCTTGATGAGACAGTCCATCGCCCCGCTTAGCAGTACAGCGCGGGTTCCTCGC
>JAYUBA010001007.1:0-4474 GCA_043741075.1 Frigoriglobus sp. | reverse complement strand
CCTACAAAGGCTACCCCTGCAAGTGTGCTTCGAGGAAGTACAGCGCCTGGTCCAGGTCGCGCGACACGGCCGTGAACAGGTCGGCGGTGTCCTTGTCGCCGAAGTCGTCCGCCTCGTCGATGGCCGCGCGGACCGTCTTGCCGAGCGCCGCGTACCGGTCGGCCAGTGCCGCGACCACGTCCAGTCCCTTGTGGACGCCCGCGGGGAACTCCGCGACCCGGCTCGACGCCGCCGCCTGCCGGGCGGTGCCCGCCGCGATCCCGCCCAGCGCGGTCGCGCGCTCCGCGATCTCATCCACATGCCCTTCCAACGTCTCGGCCAGTTCGTCGAACAGTTTGTGTAGCGCGATGAAGTTCGGGCCCTTCACGTTCCAGTGCGCGAACTTGGTCTGCGACATCAGGTCGAACGCGTCCGCGAGGTGCTGGTTCAGAACCGAGACCGCTTTCGTGCGGGACTCGGCGTCGATGTCGATGCGGGTCGGGAACGTGTTTCCCGCGTCGGCCTTCTTGGTGGCGGTGCTGGTGCTCATGCGTTCGGCTCCGTGGTGAGGGTTCAGGCCCGGACAGCGGAGTGTACTCCGCGCCGGGCGCTGTCTAACGCGTATTCCGACCGATACAGTGCAACGGGCGTGCCGATAGACGCTCCCGCGATCGAGTAACGAAGGAAGGCCGTGCGTGGCACTCCCGCGCGCGACCGGGTACAACGAAGGGGTCGCGCCTCCGCCCCGCACACCCACCCGGTCCCCGCCATGCGATTTCAACACCTGACCCTGGCACTCGTGTTCGTCGGAGTAGGCTCCATGACGGCGGTTTCGGACGAAGGCATGTGGCTGCTCAGCAACCCGCCGAAGCAGCAGCTTGCGGACAAGTACAAGTTCGACCTCACCGACGCGTGGCTGAAGAACGCCATGCTCGGCTCGGTGCGGCTCAACAGCGGCGGCTCCGGCGGGTTCGTCTCCGCCGAAGGGCTGTTCGTCACGAACCACCACGTCGCGGCGGACTCACTTCAGAAGCTCAGCAAGCCGGGGCAAGACCTGCTGCACGACGGCTTCTACGCCGAGACGCGCGACAAGGAACTGAAGTGCCCGGATCAAGAGATCAACGTGCTTCAGGACATCTCCGACGTGACGAAGGAGGTGAACGCGGCCGTCGCGCCGAAGATGTCCGCGGCCGAGGCGTTCGCGGCGCGGCGGGCGGTGATGGACAAGATCGAGAAGGAGTCGCTCGACAAGACCGGGCTGCGTTCGGATGTCGTCACGCTGTACAACGGCGGGTTGTACCACCTGTACCGCTACAAGAAGTTCACCGACGTGCGGCTCGTGTTCGCGCCCGAGCGGCAGATCGCCAGCTTCGGCGGCGATGTCGATAACTTCGAGTACCCGCGCATGAACCTCGACATCGCGTTCTTCCGCGCCTACGAGGGCGACAAGCCGGCGAAGACGCCGCACTTCTTCAAGTGGAGCGAGACCGGCCCGGCCGGTGGCGACCTCGTGTTCGTCACCGGGCACCCCGGCACCACGCAGCGCCTCGAAACGCTCGCGCGCCTGAAGCACCGCCGCGACCTCACCCTTCCGTACACGCTCGCCCGCCTCCGCACGCTCGAAGCGGCGCTCGTCCAGTACAGCGAGCAGAGCGGCGAGAAGCGGCGGCAGGCCGCGACCGACCTGCACAGCGTCGCGAACGCGCGGAAGGCGTTCAGCGGCCAATACCAGGGGCTGCTGGACCCGAAGGTGATGCAACAGAAGTTCGAGGCGGACAACGATCCGAAGATGTTCAAGCAGTGGGCGGAGTCGCGGCCGAACGTTCCGCCGGGCAGTCTCTTAGCGCCGGCGCCCAGCCCGTGGAATCAGGTCGAGCTGATTCAGAAAGCGTTTCGTGAGTTCGAGAAGCCCTACGGGCTGATCGAGACGGGTCACGCGTTCTACTCACCGCTGTTCGGCACCGCCCGGCACTGCGTCCGCATGGCCGACGAGTTGCCGAAGAAGTCGGCCGACCGGTTGCGCGAGTACCGCGACAGCAACCGCGACTCGCTCAAGTTCCAGCTCTTCAGTCCGGCCCCGCTGTACCCGGAGTTGGAGCGGGCGAAGCTGACCGCGTCGCTCACGTTCCTGGCGGAGAACCTCGGCGGCGAGCACCCGACGGTGAAGCTGGTGCTCGCGGGCAAGAACCCGGCGGCGCGGGCGGACGAACTCATCGGCGGCACGAAGCTCTTCGACCCGGCCGAGCGCAAGCGGCTCGTCGAAGGCGGGAATAAAGCCATCGACGAGAGCAAAGACCCGCTCATCGTGCTGGCCCGCGACATCGACGCGGAGGCGCGGCAGCTCCGCACCCGTTACGAGACCGAAGTCGAGGAGCCGGAGCGGCAGGTGTACGCGACGCTGGCGGAATGGCGGTTCAAGGCGTTCGGCAGTTCGATCGCCCCGGACGCGACGTTCACGCTCCGGCTCGCGTTCGGCACCGTGCAGGGGTACGAGGTGGGCGGCGCGAAGCTGAACTTCCACACCACGTTCGGCGAGGCGTTCGACAAGTCCGCGAAGCTCGAAGGCAAGGAGCCGTTCGACCTGCCGAAGCGGTGGCTCGACGGCAGGGACAAGCTCGACCTGAAGACGCCGTTCAACTTCGTCTCGACGGCGGACACGATCGGCGGCAACAGCGGCTCGCCGGTGCTGAACCGCGCGGGCGAGTTGATCGGCATCAACTTCGACCGCAACCGGCACGGGCTGGTGCGGAACTTCGTGTACACCGACGTGCAGGCGCGGCACGTGGCCGTCCACTCGAAGGCGGTGCTGGAGGCGCTCCGCAAGTTGTACCCGGCCGCGCCGCTCGTCAAGGAACTGACGGGGAAGTGAACGTTCACCCCGTCGCCCGCGCTCCCGGCGCGTTGACCTTTTCCCGGTTCGCGTGTCGCGTCACAATGGTGCGACACACGCACGGAGCGCACATGCCGACATCACCCGCCGATACCGAGACCAAACCGAAGACGCGGTTCCCCACCATCGCCGACGTGCAGGAGCGACTCGGGCACGTCCCCGAATCGCGCATCCTGTCGTATCCCGCGCCCGGCACTGCGACCGTTCAGGACCTGCTCGACGGGTCGATCACCCGGGACCGCCCGTGCGAACTCGTGGACGGTATCCTCGTGGAGAAGGGTATGGGCTTCCGGGAAGGTTCCGTGGCCGCACGGCTCAACCACTTCATCCACTCTCACCTCGATGTGGAGAATGTCGGTCACGTCGCCGGTGCCGACGGACTGATCCGCTTCAAACTCGATCTGGTCCGCGTGCCAGACTTGTCCTTCATCCGGTGGGATAGCGTTGACGACACCGACGTGATCGAGAACCCGGCCGGGGCGTTCCTGGAGGTGCCGCCCGATCTGGCCGTCGAGGTCATCAGCCCGAGCAACACGCGCCGCGAGATGGCGATCAAACTCGCGGAGTACGCGAAGGTCGGCGTGAAGCTGGTGTGGTACGTCGATCCGGAGCGGAAGGAAGTGGACGTGTACCCGCTGGGCGACGCCGAGCGGATGCAGACGCTCGCCGCCGCGGACACGCTCGACGGCGGCACCGTGCTGCCGGGCTTCGCGGTGCCGGTGGCGCGCATCTTTGCCAGCCGCGCGCCCGCGAAGAAGTGAGGGGAGGGTCCGGTTCCGCTCCAGGGTCTCACGACCCTGGCTACGAACAGCCGCCCTTCCAGGGCTAAGAATGCTTGCTCTCTGAAAGCCCTGGAAGGGCGCCGGTCGCGGTAGCCAGGGTCGTGAGACCCTGGTTCCGCGCAATGCCCGCTCTCAGCACTTGCGGATGACGCCGGTCAGCACGCCGAGGATGCGGATGTCCTCGCGGCTCGGGTCCACGACGATCGGCTCCATCGCGCTGTTCATCGGGTGCAAGTGGATCTCGTTCTTCTTCTTGTAATACTTCTTGAGCGTCATCGCCTTCTCGACCATCGCGACCACCTTCTCGCCGTTCTCGCACGTCTCGCACTTGCGGATGACGACGTAGTCGCCGTCGGCGATGTGGCCGTCGATCATCGACGTGCCGCGGACCTTCACCACAAACAGGTCGTCGCTGCCGAACAGTTCGCGCATCTCCAGGCGCTGGTCGTCTTCGGCCGACTCGATGGCCTTTCCGGCGGCCACGACGCCGACCAGCGGCAGGCTGAACCCACCGGCCGAGACGCCGGGGATGGTGATCCCGCGGGCCTGCGCCCGCTGCTGGTTGTCGTGCTTCTGGACGCGGTGGATGTACCCCTTACTCTGGAGCGCCTTCAGGTGGCACATCACGCCGTTGGGCGAGGAGATGCCGAACTCCGTGCAGATGTCGCGGATGGCCGGCGGGAAGCCCTTCTCCTCGATGTGCTTGCGGATGTAGTGGTAGATCGCCTCTTGCTTTTTGGTCAGTACGGCCCGGGCTTCGGACATCGTGGTATACTCCGGTGGGTTGTGACGGCGGCCGGCGCGACGCTACCCGACTCCGTTG
>JAYUBA010001006.1:0-4487 GCA_043741075.1 Frigoriglobus sp. | reverse complement strand
GGGCGTCGCGGCCTTGTCCGCGTCCACGTCCCAGAACCGCCGGGTGAGCCGCGGGTTGGCGACGAAGTCTAGGTTGGCCCTCTGCTGCCGCCAGTCCTCGACGACCTTCAGCATCGGGTGCTTGAGCGCCGTCTCGTCGAGCACCCAGGTGACGCCGCTCGTGCCGTCGCGCGGGGCGGGCCAGCTCGACGCCGGCTGCGGCGGCGGGTTCAGGTCTTTGGTGCGCAGGACCGTCTTGAGCGCGCCCGGCATGAGGTCGGTGGCCGCGTTGTAGCCAGCGGTGTCGATGTTCGTGTCGGGCGGGGGCATCACGATGAGCTTGCCGCCGGTGCGCAGGTACGGCCGGAGCCGGTCCCAGAGCGTGCCGTCGGCCGGGCGGGCCGCGCTCGCGAGTTGCGGGTTCTTCACGCCGAGCAGGCACACCACCTCGAAGGCGCCGAGGTCGTCGGTCACGGTCGCGTCGGGCTTCTTCGGGTCCGGGGCGTAGCGGACGATCGTCGCCCCGCCGTCGCCGATTTCCACCTGATCCGGCCGCACCACGAGGCAACTGAACTCGTCCTTGGCGGCGTGCGCGGCCTGCCAGAAGGCCGCCGCGTCCGGGTCGTCGGCGACGGTGAGGATGCGCCGCGCCTCGCCCACCTTGAACGTGAGGAACCGGGTGTTGTCGGCGGCCAGCTTGTCGGGCGCCTTCAGGCTGAACTCGACCTGGTGAAGCCCCGGCTTGAGGGCGCGGAACTCGAAGGTGACGGCGCGCGTCTGGCCGGCGGGGACCGCGGCGTCGCGCGACGCGGTGTAGTGCTCCGGCTTGGCCGCCCACAGCGGCTTCGCGAGTACGGTCGCGGCGGCGGTGGTGCCGTCGCCCCCGGTCGCGCCGACGGTGACGGTCACGCTCGCCACCTGGTTGGCCGCGATCACCTGCGGCTTCATCTCGGCGGACAGGATGCCGACGTTGGCGGGCGCGTCCGTGCCGAAGTCGAAGACGACGTGAACCGGCTTCGGTTCGGGCACCGTCTCGCGCAGCTTCTTCAGGTCGTCGGTGCGGGCCGCGTCCCACGACGCGACCGTGCGGTCGGTGAACACCGCGACCAGCTTCGGCAGCGCCTCGGCGGCGTCCGTCTCCTTCTCGACGTTCGCGAGCAGTTGGTACGCGACCGCGATCGCGGAGGTGACCGGCTGCCCGCCCTTCGTCTCCTTCAGCTCCTCGATGTGGCGGCGGGCGGCGGCGATGTCCGGGAGCCAGTTCCCGGTCATGTCGGCGGTGTCCACGACGGCGACCACCGACTTGTCCGGCAGCTCCTTGAGCAACTCCAGCGCGCGGCGGCGGGCCTCGTCGAGCCGCGTCTCGTTGTTCGCCACGTACCCCATGCTGGGGGTGGTGTCGATGACGATGACGATGGCGACCGGCTGGTTGCCGCTGATGTTGAACCGCTCGCTCTTGAAGGTGGGCTGGTAGAGGGTGAGGCAGAACAGGGCGATGAGGAGCACGCGCAGCGCGAGCAGGATGAAGTGCCGGAGGCGGAGCTTGCGCTGGTTGGTCTTGAGCTTCTGCTTGAGGAACCGGAACGCCGGGAAGGTGAGCCGCTTGGGCTCCTGCTTCATGATGAGGTGGAGCAGGATGGGCAGCCCGGCGAGCGCGGCCCCGGCGATCAGGATGGCGTTCATGGTGGTATTGTAAACGCGCGGGCGGCGCTCGTGTTGGGGCTATTCCGGCTTCGGCCGGCCGAACTCGTCGAGGCCGTACCGGGCGAAGATTTCCGCCGGCGCGACGTCCACGATCTTCCCGTCGCGTGACGCCGACACGGAGCGCCCCATCCGTGCGTGTTCGAGCAGCGCGTCACGTGTCGCCAACTCGTGAGCCCGCGCGATCGCGGCGTAATCGAGCAGGTCAACCATTGGTAGAGTCGTTTGCTCCGGCATTTTCGGTACTCCTTTGGAACAAGTCCCACCGCGCCTCATCTACAACTGTATCGAAGTAGCTGTTGTTGAACGCGATCAGCCGCCGGTCGCCGTCAGTGTTATCATACACCTGCCACGTCGTCACCACCGGTCGTAACACAACGCCTGCGAGGTCGGGAGGCGGGGGGGGCGAGTGGAGAATACTTGGGGCACCTTTCCGGGCGATGGTACAATTCCTGGAGGCGGCATCAGGCCCTCCGTGGCTCAAACCCGTTGGAGATTAGGCCGTGAAGTTTTCAGAAGCGGCCGAGGAAGTTATCCGACTCGCGGACGCCCGCAGGGCCTACTGGGACGAAGAGCTTCCCAAGCGATACCCCGATTACCCGCTGATCCGGACGGGTGAGTCACGCCCCCCCCCACCGCCCCAAGACGCGGAGTTGCGCAGGCTCCTGTCCCGCCTGAGCGACGAAGTGGTCTACAAGTTGATCCTGACCATGTACCTGGGCCGGGATGACTTCGGGGCGACCTTCCTCGAAGAGCACTATGCGGACATGAAAGCGACCTTCCCGGAGGCTCACATTGCCGCCTCCCAAATGGCAGGGAAAGTGCCACTAGGTGACTACCTGCGGGACGGCATGGCACGGCTGAAAGATACCGGGATCGATCTGGACAGCTTGCCCCTTGAGACCGCGGTCGCGCAGCAGTAGGTGCCCCGTGCCGTCGAACGCCCTGTCCGTTACCCTCGCCCAACTGCTCCGCGACGCGGAAGCGATGGACGACACCCACGCGCGCCTCGTACTCCTGGCCCCGCCCCCGCGGGACGAACTCGACGCGATCACGCGCTCCGTGGTGGTGGCCTGCGTGGCGGCGTGGGAAGCGTTCGTCGAGGCGCTGGTTGTTGAATCGGTCGATGTGATGCGACCCGCGGTTCCGCCCCTGGGGTCGTGGCCGTCGCACAAGGCGATCGTGCTCGGTGAGACCAAGCGTTTCAATACGCCGAATCCCGACAACGTGAAATCCCTGCTCTCGCTCACGCTCGGGGTGCCGGACGTGACCCAGGCTTGGTTCTGGCCAGGTTACACGTCGGTGAAGGCCATGCAAGACTTGACGAACGCGATGAAACTCCGAAACCAGATCGCACACGGGGTCAACCCCCGCCCGACGGTCTTGCATCAGTATTCCAGTCAACTCCCCGACTTCTTCCGTCACCTCGGCCGCGTCACTGACCGGACCGTGCGCGATCACTTGATCAACGTCCTGGGCATCCCTGTACCCTGGCCCCCATGATACTGGGACGGCGTTGACAATTGTCTCGCGTTCGTCACCATCTCAGAACGTGTCGATACCATCCCTTCTGAATTCGCGCCGTCTGCGCTCCAAATTCCGCCTTGTCCGCAGCCGCGCCGCTTACGATCATAACCGCTCGTTCACTTCACAGGAGGTCCGCCATGTCGGTTCGGAAGACCCTGCTCCTCGCGTTCGCGCTCCTCGTCGCCCCCGTCGCGGCGCGGGCCGACGACTGGCCGCAGTGGATGGGGCCGAAGCGCGACAACGTGTGGCGCGAAGACGGCATCCTCGACACGTTCCCGAAAGACGGCCCGAAGGTGGTGTGGCGCGCGCCCGTCGCCGGCGGGTACGCGGGGCCGGCCGTCAGCGGCGGGAAGGTGTACGTCGCCGACCGGCTGCTCGCGAAGGGCGCCGCCAACCCGGACGACCCGTTCGACAACAAGACCAAGGTGAACAGCACCGAGCGCGTCCTGTGCCTCGACGCCAAGACCGGCAAGGAGATTTGGAAGCACGAGTACCCGTGCGTCTACCAGATCAGCTACCCGGCCGGGCCGCGCTGCACGCCCACCGTTCACGCGGGCAAGGTGTACACGCTCGGCGCGATGGGCAACTTCATCTGCCTCGAAGCGGACACGGGCAAGGTGCTGTGGGAGAAGGACTTCCCGAAGAACTACAAGACGAAGCCGGCGCTGTGGGGCTACGCGGCGCACCCGCTCATCGACGGCAAGAAGATCGTCACCCTCGTCGGCGGCGAGGGGAGCCACGTCGTCGCGTTCGACAAGGACACCGGCAAGGATCTGTGGAAGGCCGGGACCATGCCCGAACAGGGGTACTCGCCGGTGATGATTACCGAGGCCGGCGGGAAGCGTCAGATGATCGTCGCCGCGCCGAAGGCCGTGTACTCGGTCAACCCGGAGACCGGCGAGCAGTACTGGACGACGCCGTACTCCGAGGACTTCGGGTACGCCGTGATGACCCCGATGCGGGTGGGCGATCACCTGTTCGTCGCCGGCTATCCGGCGAAGAACCTGTTGGTGAAACTGACCGCCGACAAGCCCGGCATCGAGGTCGTCTTCAACAACAAGAAGGCGACCGCGGTCTATCCGGGGGCGGTCCAGCCGTTCCTCCTGGACGGGCTGCTGTACGGGTACGACGACAGCGGCATCATGTACGCCGTCGAACTCCCAAGCGGCAAGCGGGTGTGGGAGGACATGGGGCCGGTCGGGGGCGAGAAGCCGAAGGGGTCGGAGACCGCGTTCATGGTGAGGAACGGCGACCGGTTCTTCTTCTTCGCCGAAACCGGG
>JAYUBA010001005.1:0-4490 GCA_043741075.1 Frigoriglobus sp. | reverse complement strand
TGCTCCATGCGGAAGTTGATGTCCATTGCCACGTTAATGGTGACGAGCATCTTGTCCGCTTCCGGGCGGACGAGTTCGGTGATGCCGATGCCGAGCGTGTCGGCCGGGTCGCGGGCGGTCACGGTGAACCGCCGCCACAGGCCGTCGTTGAACAGCTCGCGCGGCGCATCCGGGAACTTGTTCGGGTTGCGGAGCATCACCTTGCCGACCACGAACTCCTTCTGCTTCCCCCACCCGTCGTTCGCCTTCACGAGCGGGTCGGGCATGTGCTGAAGGGTCATGTCGCGCATCAGCTTGCTGATCGCGGCGACCTCTTCCGGATTCGGCTGTTCGATCTGTTTGGGCCTTTTCAGCGGGATCGACTTCGGCACCGGCGCGGGGAGCGGCAGCGGGATCGGCTCCGGCTCCGGCTCCGGCTCCGGCGGCTGCGCGAAGGCAGAGGCCGCGAGCAGCGCGGCGAGAACGGCGGCAGTGGAGTAACGCATTGGGCACACCCTCCGGAACGCGGGCGTCGTACCCGCGAGGCGTATCAGAGCATAAACCGCGCCCGCGGGGAAGCGCCGTTCCGCCGGGCGAGCGGCCGGGTTTATCCCGACCGGGCTACGCATCTCGTTGCCACCGCGGGGATAAACCCCGCGGCTCGCCTTCAGCCTTGCGCCGCGGCCCGCGTCAGCCGGTCGCGGACCGCCGCCCACTCCGGCGTGTCCGGCGGAAGCGTGACGATGATGTGGTAGCCGGCTTGCTCCGCTGTGTGAAACTCAGCGTACATCATCGCGCTGTAAGCCGTTGGGTCGTTGGGCATCTGGAGCATCACTAGTGCGGGAACATAGCAAGTCGTCGGACCGAGATTCATCCAGTACACGCGAGACCCAGGACCGAAGGTACGTTCCAGTATCGCGAATCCGTCGTCTTCGTTCGTGACCAAGTAAAACGGCACCTTTGGGCTGTAGTGCCTTGCCATCTGACCGGGGGAACGCGACACGCCCTCGTCCTTTGCGCCGATTTCTACCCGCCCGCACACGGATTCCAACATCGGCACGGTAATCAGCCCCGGTCGAAGCACGCGTGGGAACTCGCCCGTCGCGTCCACGACGGTGGATTCTATACCGCCGCTGCACGGGCCGCCGTCCAACAGCAGGTCGATTCGGCCGTTCAGGCTCTTGAGGACGTGCTCGGCGCGCGTCGGCGACAGTTCGGTGCTACGGTTCGCGCTCGGTGCCGCGACCGGCACCCCGGCTGCGCGGATGAGCGCGAGCGCGACCGGGTGATTCGGACACCGCACCGCGACGGTCGGCCCGCCGGCGGTTACAATAGCGGGAACCCTGTCAGCCTTCGGCACAACGAGCGTGAGCGGCCCCGGCCAGAACCGCGCCGCGAGTTTCCCGGCCGTCTCCGGCCAGTTCGCGGCAACGTTTAAGACTTCGGACGCAGCCCACACATGAAGGATGACGGGGTTCGTCGCGGGGCGGCCCTTCGCCTCGAAGATGCGGGCGACGGCGTCGGCGTCCAGACCGTTGGCGCCGAGGCCGTAGACGGTTTCCGTTGGGAACGCGACCAACCCGCCGGCGCGGATCACGTCCGCGGCGCGGCGGATCACGTCCGGTTGTGGGTTCGCGGCATCGACTTTCAGAACGACCGTTTCCAAGCGCAGTTACCCTCTTCGCTTTGTGGTACAACACTATGGTACGCAGCAACAGCACGCGCCCCGGCGTCGCTCCGCGAGGAGAAGGGTCCGCCATGCCCGAAACACCGCCCCCGTCGGACGGCCGACCGGTCGGCCTGCCGACCGGATCGGCCCCGGTCCCCGCGCCGACCGCCGAACAGCGGCGGATCGCGCTGGAAAGCTTCGCCAAGGCGAAGGAGATGAGCAAGGACGGCGGGTACGACTACGCCATCCAACTGCTCCTCACCTGCTGCCGCCTCGACCCGGCCAACTTCTACTACCGCCAGGAGTTGCGCCGCACGCAGAAGACCAAGTACGGCAACAACCTCCGCGGCAGTCGGTTCGCGTTCTTCAGCACCCCGCGGTGGAAGGCCAAGCTGCGCGTCGCCAAGCGGGGTCGCGAGTACCTGAAGGCGCTCGAGTACGGCGAACAGGTGCTGTGCCGCAACCCGTGGGACCAGGGCGCGCAACTGGACATGGCCGAGGCGTTCGACGCGCTCGGGCTGTCCGACCTCGCGGTGTTCACCCTCGACCAGGCGCGGCAGAAGTACCCGAAGGACGCGACCCTCAACCGCGCGCTCGCCCGGCAGTTCGAGAAGCGCGGCGACTTCCAGAAGGCGATGGTGCTCTGGCAACTCGTGCGGGACACCAACCCGTCCGACGTGGAGGCCCAGCACAAGGCGAAAGACCTCGCCGCCAACGCCACCATCCAGAAGGGCGGGTACGAAGAGGCCGCGGCCGGCACGAAGGATTCCCCCGTCATCGGCCGCATCGAGGCGCAGTCGGCGTCCAAGCAGCACAAACTCACGCGCGAGGCCGACCCGATCCTAAAGCGGATCGAGGCCGACCCGACCGAGCCGACGCTGTACCTGCAACTGGCCGCGGTGTACCGCAAGAGCAACCAGGACGACCGCGCCCGCGACGCGCTCCAGCGCGGGCTGGGGCCGACCGGCAACGCGTTCCAGATCCAACTGGAGCTGATGAATCTCGACCTCGCCCCGCTTCGCAAGAACCTCGAACACGCCGAGGCGCGGCTCCACAAGGCGAAGGACAACGCCCGCGCCGCGACCGACGACGACACCGCGACGGCCGCGCCCGGCGACGAGATGTCCGAGGCGGAACTCGCCGCTCTGCGATCCAAGTTGGTGAAGGAGATCAACACCCGCGAGATCGACGTGTACCGGGTGAAGGCCGACCGGTTCCCGAACGAACTGGGCCACCGCATCGAACTCGGCACGCGCCTCCTGAAGGCCGACCGCGTGGACGAGGCCATCACCGAACTTCAACTGGCCCGCCGCGACGACCGGCTGAAGTGGCGGGCGGCGCTGCTGCTCGGCCTGTGCTTCAAGAAGCGGAGCAACTGGCGGCTGGCGCAGCGGAACTTCGAGGAGGGTTTGGCCTCGGTGCCGGAGGGCGAGGAGGCGGTGCGGAAGGAACTCCTGTACCAACTCGCGACCGGGTCCGCGGAGAACGGCGACCTGGCGCGGGCCATCGACCTGGGTCACGAACTCGCCAACCTGGACTTCGCGTTCAAGAACATCGGCAAGCTGCTCGACGAGTGGAACGACCGGGTGCAGAGCGCGTGAGCGGGCGAACGACCGGTGTGAGCCGGCCGGTGAGGGCGAGGGGCGAAGAGAAGATCCCTCACCCGGCTCGAAGACTCGCCGACCTCTCCCCGCGAAGCGCGGGGCGAGGTGAAGACGCTGCGGCTTCGCGGGGCTCCCCGGCGCAGGCTACTACACGGACACGCGTTGTGCCGACCTCGCCCCGTGCTTCGCGGGGAGAGGTCGGCGAGTCTTCGAACCGGGTGAGGGGTCTTCTCTTCGCCCGCGAACAGTGCCACCCGCCGGCTCACACCGGCCGTTCACCATGCACACGATCCGCCTCGCCCCCCCCTGGCAGCTCACCCCGACCGACGGCGGCACCCGGCACGCCCGCAAGTTCGGCCGCCCGCGCACGCTCGACGCGAACGAGCGCCTCTGGCTCGTGTGTGAGCGCGTTCCCGGCGCGGGCGAGGTGCGCGTGAACGGCACCCTCGTCGCATCACCGGACGCGCCCGGCCCGCTCGCCGCCGACATCACCCCCCTTCTTCTTCCGCGGAACGAAGTAGTCTTCGCGGTCGCGTCCGACGGGCCGCTCGGGGCCGTCGCGCTCGAAATCCGCCCCGCGTGACGTTCGCGCCACAGCCGAGAGCTTGAATGCCCGCCCGAATGCGGGCGAAATCGCGCCGGTTTCCGTCCCGCCCGGCGATCGTGACCTAGAGTGGCGATAGCGACCGTACCGGCCGTCACATCGACCCGGCCGGCGACGCACCTCGCCCGCTCCGCACTCCGGGCCTTCCGATGAACGAGTCCGTCGCACAAGCGGGCAACGCGACGATCCCCGCGACCGCCCCCGCCGACCAGCCGCTGACCCCGCCCCCGGCACCGAGCATCCGGCCCAAGTTGGTGGTGCTTCGCGGCATGAAGATCAGCGCGGAATACCCGATCTACGAGGGCCGCAACACCGTCGGCCGGTTCGCCGACAAGCCGGTGGACATCGACCTCGTGAGCCAGGAATCGGACGAGCAAATCTGGTGCTCGCGGCAGCACGCGGCGGTGGTCTTCGAGCAGGGCAACGTGCGGATCGAGGACTTGAACAGCCTGAACGGGACGTGGGTGAACGGCGTCCGCATCCACCCCGGCCAGTGGAAGCAACTCAAGCCCGGCGACGTGGTGCAAGTCGGCACCGTGCAGATGAAGCTCGTCCTCGTCTGACACCCGCCGCTCCCAATTCGACCCACCCGAAACGCATCACGTGGCTTTGACCTCCCCCCTTGAGGGGGAGG
>JAYUBA010001004.1:0-4490 GCA_043741075.1 Frigoriglobus sp. | reverse complement strand
CCGGCCGCGACCTGCGCGTTCTGCTGCTCGATGGCCTTCAGCACGTCGGCCGTCGCCAGGTTCTTGACCGCCATCTTCTCCGGGTCCAGCCACACCCGCATCGAGTAGTCGCGCTGGCCCAGGTATGTGATGTCGCCGACGCCCTGGAGGCGGGCGAGTTCGTCGCGCAACTGGATGGTCGCGTAGTTGCTCAGGTTCAGGAGCAACTCCTGCCGCGCCTCCTCGTCCTCCGGCGTCGGCGCGGTGCTCCGCAGGTTGATAATCATCAGTTGGCTGGGCGACTTCTTCTTGACGGTCACCCCGCGGCGCTTGACGAGGTCCGGGAGCACCGGCTCCGCGAGGTTCACGCGGTTCTGCACGAGCACCTGCGCGATGTTCAGGTCGACGCCCGGCTTGAACGTGACGGTGAGCGTGTACGACCCGTCGTTCCCGCACGCGGACGACATGTACATCATGTCCTCGACGCCGTTCACCTGCTGCTCGATGGGCGCGGCCACGGTATCCGCGACGGTGCGGGCGTTCGCGCCGGGGTACACCGCGTACACCTCGACGGTGGGCGGGGTGATGTCCGGGTACTGCGACACGGGCCGCGAGAACAGCCCGACCAGCCCCGCGAGCGTGATGAGGATGGACATCACCGCGGCGAAGATCGGGCGGTCGATGAAGAAGCGGGTGAACATATCAGTAGTGGTCAGTGGTCGGGGCGACTCTACTGGCGAGACGGAGCGTCGGCATCTTCGTTTTGCCCTCTCCCCTTGCGGGAGAGGGTGGCGGCGCTTCGCCGACGGGTGAGGGGTGGCGCCGCGGGTGGGCTAACGTTTTACCCCTCACCCGGCTCGCAGAGCCTCGCCACCCTCTCCCGCAAGGGGAGAGGGCAAGACAAAACTGTTGCCGCAGACAGCCACAAGTCCCTCCCTACGCCCCGAACCGGTTGCGCGTGGCCTTGCGGATGCCGTCCGCGGCGGCCGTGCGGGCGCGCGCCGCCAGCGGGCGCAGGAACTTCAGCCGCAGCACGTACATGGCGGCGTCGGACGCGCCCGCGACCCACGGGTGCCGCGCGAACGCGGCGTGCGTCAGGCGGTCCACGACGGCGAAGAACACCGGCGTCAGGACCACGCCGAACGCGGTCACGCCGAGCATCCCGCCCAGCACCGCAACGCCCAGCGCCTGCCGCATCTCGGCCCCGGCACCCTTCGCCACCGCCAGCGGCAGCACGCCGAGCATGAACGCGATGCTCGTCATCATGATCGGCCGGAACCGCAACTTGCACGCGTCCAGGATCGCCACGTTCAGGTCCGCGCCCTTGTCGCGGGCGATCTTGGCGAACTCGACGATCAGGATCGCGTTCTTGCACGCCAGCCCGACCAGCACCACGAACCCGACCTGCGTGAAGATGTTCACGTCCTGCTTGCCGATGCCCGTCGAGAGCACCCACTTGTTCACGGCCGCGAGCGGGTGGGCGTCGATCCAGTGCGCCGCGCCGAGCGCCCACGCGCCCGGCTTCAGCCAGTCGGGCACGCCCCCGTCCGCGTTCCACTGCACGAGCGACTGGTGCATCGAACTGGGGTCGGTGAGCCACACCGCGCCGAGCGAGCACGCCACGCACACCGGCACCACCAGGATCACCGCGAGCGGGAACGCCCAGCTCTCGTACAGCGCGGCGAGGATCAGGAACACGAACGCGACCGACAGCCCGAACACCAGCGCGCCGGTGTTCCGCGCCTGCTTCTCCAGGAACGTCAGCTCGGTCCACTCGTAGGACATGCGCTCGGGCAACTGCTGCTCGGCGAGTGTCTCCAACATGCCGATCGCGTCGCCGGTGCTGGTGCCGGGGGACACGTTCCCGTTCACCGCCGCGGCCGGGTACATGTTGTACCGGGTGATGACCAGCGGTCCGCTCTTCCGCTTCACCTCCAGCAGCGCGCCGAGCGGCACCATCCCGCCCGTGCGGTTCCGCACCTTGAGCCGGCGCACGTCGTCCACCTGGTCGCGGAACCGGTCCTCGGCCTGCACGTCCACCTGCCACGTGCGGCCGAACCGGTTGAAGTCGTTGGCGTACCGGCTGCCCATCGTGCCCTGGAGCGTGGCGTACACGGCGCCCACATCGACCTGCCGTTCGAGGCACGCGTTGGGGTCCACGTTCACCACCAGTTGCGGCGAGTTCGTCTTGAACACGGTGAACAGCCCGACCACCTGCTTCTGCTGGTTCGCCTTGTCGATGAACGCTTCCGTCTGGCCTTGCAGGGTGGCCGCGCCCACGTCGCCGCGGTCCTCGATCATGACGCGGAACCCGCCGGCGCGGCCGAGGCCGGACACGGCCGGCGCGCCGAACACCTGCACCTGCGCCTCCGGGCACCCGGCGGTGAACCGCTTGCGCAGTTCGGCCGCCACCGCGTCGGCCCCGAGCGCCTTGTCCCGCCGGTTCTGGAACCCGTCCAGGATGATGAACATGGAGCCGAAGTTCGAGCCGTAGGCGCTGAGTACGAACGAGTTGCCGGCGACCGCGTTCACATGCTTCACCGGCTTCACCGTGTTGCCGGTGCCGTCTGTCACCTCGGTGTTCAGCGCGATGCGGCTCACCTTCGACATCACCGCCTGCGTCCGCTCGGCGCTGGCCGCGTCGGGCAGTTGCACGCTGAGGATCATGTACCCCTTGTCCTGCTGCGGGATGAACCCGGTGGGCAGCGTGCGGAACCCGGCCACGCCCGCGGACACGATCGCCGCGTACCCGGCCAGCACCACCAGCGGCACGCGCAAGCCCAGGCTCACGACCTTCACGTACCCGCGGCCGACCCACGCGAACGACCGGTCGAACAGCCGCCCGAACAGCGTGAACGGGAGGAACGCGAACGCGAACACGCGGCCGACCGGCCCCGGCTTGTGACCGGCGGGCGTCGGCGCTTTCAGCAAGAGCGCGCACAGCGCCGGGCTGAGGGTGAGCGAGTTGAACGTCGAGATGAGCGTGCTGACCGCGATGGTGAGGGCGAACTGGCGGAAGAACGCGCCGACGATGCCCGACAGGAACGCGCACGGGATGAACACCGCGCACAGCACCACGCCCACGGCGATGATCGGCCCGGACACCTGCTCCATCGCGCGGAGCGTCGCCTCCCGCGGCGCGTACCCCTTCTCCAACTGGTGCTGGACGGCCTCCACCACGACGATGGCGTCGTCCACCACGATGCCGACGGCCAGCACGAGGCCGAACAGCGTCAGGTTGTTGATGGTGAACCCGGACAGGGCCATCGCGGCGAACGTGCCGATGATGGCGACCGGCACCGCGGCCAGCGGGATGAGCGCCGCCCGCCACGTCTGGAGGAACACCAGCACCACGATCGCGACGAGGATGATCGAGTCGCGGAGCGACTTGAACACCTCGTAGATGGACTCGCGGATGAACGGGCTGGTGTCGTACCCGACCTCGTGTTTGATCCCCGGCGGGAAGTCCTTGCTCATCTTATCCATGTGCGCCTTCACCGCCTCGGCGGTCTCGAGGGCGTTGGCCTCCGGGAGGATGAAGATGGCCAGCCCGACGGTCGGCTTGTCGTCGAACCGGTTGGTCACGTCCTGCGACTTCGCGCCGAGTTCGACCCGCGCCACGTCCTTCAGCTTGACCAACTGCCCGCGCGCGCCGCGCTTGACGACGACCTGCTCGAACTCCTCGACCTCGACCAGCCGGCCGACGGCGGCGAGCGTGAACTGGTACGGCTGCCCGGTGCCGCTGGGCGGCTGGCCGATCTGCCCGGCGGCGACCGGCAGGTTCTGCTGGCGGAGCGCGGCGAGCACGTCGGCCGCGGACAGGTTGCGGACGGACAACTTCTCCGGGTCCACCCACACCCGCAGGGCATAGTCGCGCTGGCCGAAGATGGTCACGTCGCTGATGCCCGGCAGCCGCTGGAGCTCCTCCTTCAGCCGCAGCACGGCGTAGTTGCTCAGGTGCAGTTGGTCGTACCGGCCGGCGGGGAAGCCCGGCTCCGGCGGCGAGGTGATCCCGATGGTGAGGAGCAGTTCGGGCGACCGCTTGCGGGTGGTGATGCCGGTGGCCCGGACCACCTCCGGCAGTTGCGGCATCGCCAGGTTGACGCGGTTCTGGACCCGCACCTGCGCCATGTTCAGGTCGGTGCCGCTCGCGAACGTGACGGTCAGCGAGTACGAGCCTTCGCTGGTGCTCTGCGACGACATGTACAGCATGTCCTCGACGCCGTTCACCTGCTGCTCGATGGGCGCGGCGATGGTCTCGGACACCACTTGCGCGCTGGCACCGGGGTAGTTGCAGTCGATCTGGATGGTGGGCGGGGTGACCTTCGGGTACTGCGACACGGGCAGCGTGCCGACGGCCAGCGCGCCGGCGAGGGTGATCGCCACCGACAGCACAGCGGCGAAGATCGGGCGGTCGATGAAGAACCGTGGGATCATGCGGGCCGGAACCAGAGGGCCGAGGGTGGAGCTTCTGTCTGGCCCTCTCCCCTTGCGGGAGAGGGTGGCGGCGC
>JAYUBA010001003.1:0-4500 GCA_043741075.1 Frigoriglobus sp. | reverse complement strand
AACGTTGAAGGGGGAAAAATGCGGCGGGTGCCGCTATCCGACCCGGCCGCCGTCCTGCCTGTATCAGGACAACGGCGCGGGTTGGTCTGTGCGACCGGCGTCAAGCAGCCGGTCGAGGATGTCGTTCGGGCAGACGTCGAGGGCTTCGTGGAGGATCGAGAGCACATCGGAAGTAAACGCGGCGCGATGGCCGGCGCCGGCGTTCTTCAGGAGCCCCAGGAACGTCTCGAGCTCGGCCAAGACTTTCTCACGCCGCCTCTCTGGGGAGAGCGGCGGCGAGTAGCCGTCGCTTTGATAATCGGGTCTGCCGCAGGCCATCTCGTATTGCGGCGTACCGGTTTCTGACTCCCACACCTTCTTTTCGGTGACCGAGATGCCGCGATCCGGATGCTTCCCGGACCCGGACACGAGCCGTATCAGATCGTCCCGGCAGAGCCGGCCTGCGAAACTTCCGTCCCATAACCGCACTCGGACGCAGCCGGTCACGCGACGACACCACCCGCATGTGGCCGGAAGACCGACGATCAGATCGAACATGACGCGCCTCGGTGCTGGAAACGTGGTTGGTGTTCGATACGCGAAACGCCGGAGAGCAGGCGCTCACGAGAGAAGTCCGCGTGAGCGGACCGGGGCTGGCCCGCCGTCACGGCAGCGGGCCAGGGTATCGTGGCTACTGCTCAGCCACGGTACCGGAACGTCGTACCCGCCCTCCGCTTCTTCCGGAGCAGACCGGCGAGCCACCGCTGGTGGTTCTCGCCGATCCGTTTCACGACCGGGTCGTGACTCCCGAACTGCCAGAGCGGAGCGCCGCGCAGCGTCGGACGCACCGCTGAATCGGGCAGGTTCTCCAGGAAGTCCACCATCTCGCGCTCCGTGCGGAAGTACCAGGAATCCGTCGCGTTGTGACGGTGCTCGACGACCCACTCGTCGGGGTACGGGGCTTTTTCCCCGTCCCGCCAGTAGGACTCCGGGGGCACCTTGCCGTACTGGTACGGTTCGCCCGCGATCTCGACGGTGGGAAAGCGCGGGCCGAGAGACTTGTCGATACTCATGATCCTGTGGGGAATGGGATGAAAGCGTCCGGAGCGGACGCACCTTAGCACCCCCGCGCGTCTGCCGTGAACAGCACGCGGGTGTGAGACGGCCGATGGAGAGCGACGCGGCGGGAGAACGCGCCGTTCGCGGGAGAAGATCCGCGTGAGCGGATCGCGGCCGGCCCGCTTCGGGGGAGCGGGCCGGTGCGTCCGTGCCGTCAAGACAGTGCGAGCGGGATGCGGTCCGACGGGTCGTCCTTGCGGCGCAACTCGCCGAGCCGCTCGTCGAGGTAGTACGTGGCGCCGCGCAGCCAGACCGTCTGGAGACAGCGGGGCATCGCCGCGTGGTCGTTCACGAAGGCCATCGCCTCCTGCAAGAGCGCGATCAACGGCTGGAGCTCCTCCGCGGGGAGCGAGACGACCTGCTCGCGCCCCTCCTTGCCCTCGATCGCCGCGAAGAGTTCGACGGCGTAGCCGGGGCGCTTGCAGGTCCGGTCGTACTCCATGACGTACACGCTGGTGTCGCCCAGCTCGATCGTGTGGACCGTGCGTACGGGTTCCTTCTTCCTGAAGGGATTCGAAAACTGAAACATAGGGAACGTGGGAATGGGATACAAAACGCTCCAGGCGGAGCGTGCCGAACACCGCCGCCCGTCCTCCCCCGAGGAGGCAGACGGCAGTGAGGAAGCCGAGGGAACGCGAAGCGGCGGGAGAAAGCGCCGTTCGCGTGAGAACATCCGCGCGGGCGGATGGCGACTGGCCCGCCACAGGGGAGCGGGCCAGGGCGTCCATGCCGTCAGGAGATCCCGACGATCGCGACGTAGAGCGCCGCGTTGAGGAGGAAGAGCGCGAGGACGGTCTTGCGGTACAACGGAGTCGGCAGAGCGGGAACACGGACCGGTCGCGAGTACCTTCCGTACGAAGTGGTTTCCATACCGGGGTGGGGAACGAAACAAAAAGCCGTCCGATGAGGGACGCGCCGAACATCACCGCCCGTCCTCCCCTGAAGAGGCAAGTGATGATGATGAGTCCGAAAAAGAGCCACGGGTCGAAGCAGCTTGGGGTCGCCAGGGCCGCAGTCCTGGCCCCCTGGGCATAGCGAGCCAGAGCGAGCGTCCCCGTCCCGCGAGCACGTGCGAGCGGAAGACGGGAATGGCCAGGGGGCCAGGACTGGAGGAGCCGCGGCGACGGAAGGACTGGCGACCCCAAGCACTGGAAATCAAATGGTTTACGCCACACTTCCGGAAATCAGCCGGGGGTGTCGTACCGGACCCGCGCCGGACCTGCGCCGGACCCCTCATGATGAGCCCCCCTGGACGAGCGGTTTGGGCTCTCCCTCGCAGGGATACCAGATCGCCCCGGCGAGGAAACTCTCCGGGCGCACGTCCGTCAGCGAGGCGAACTTCCAGAGGTCCGCGCCCGGGTGCTTCCGGACCGACGCCCGCAGCGCGTCGCGGCGATTCTCGGTCGGTGCCAGCATCAGCACGGTGAACTTGTCGACGTTCGTCTCGGGGAACGCCCGCCGGTGCAACTGCCGTGCGTGAAGTCCGGCGAACCCGCCGCACTTCGAGGCCGCCACCCGGTCCGCGCTCTTCGTCGTGTCGCGGTCCTGCTCCAGGTAGAAGACCTTCCGGTGGCCGGCCTTTTCGAGGAGGAAACCGGCGTCGGGCACGCACACGACCCGCTGCTTGTCCTCGCCGGAGACGCACTGGTAGAGCCGGTACTTCTTCTCCGGCTCCTTCTCCTTCGGGTCCCGGATCGCGCGCTCGCCGTACCAGCACGCGACGCGCACGTCGGCGCGGAGTTTCGCGGCGGCGTCGAGCATGATGTGCGTCTCGGCGACGGCGACGAAGTGGTACAGGAAGAGCCAGTTCGGGCACTCGGCGTTCAGGACCAGGGCGTCCGCGACCGCGTCCCGGCCTTCGTTCAGGAACGTCGTCCCGCGGGCGCTCGGGTAGTACACCGGGGCCGAGACGCCGCCGTTCACGGCCGGGTTCACGACCCGCATCGAGGTCTGGTTGAGGAGACCGAGGGCGAGGAGGATCTTGAGACGCTTCCGCGTGATCCGGCCGTCGTCTCCCGGGAAGTGGAGGCGGTTGACCTGCGCGCGGGTGAGCGTGTCGTAGTGCGCGACGGAGTGGAGGATCTGGAGGTCGCGTGGCGGAAGCATGGGGGAACCCGCGGTAGCCAAAAAAAGTATGCCGAAGCACCTGAAGATCAGGGTGCCCGGCATGAGAGACCATTCGCGAGGAATGGCGGCTACAACGAGGCGTTCTCCGTTGCACGACACGCCGAAGCGTGAGGCGTCCGGGAGATCGCTCCCCGAGGCACTGCCGGCTCTTTTCAGAGACCGAAGCAGCGATGGATTACATATTTCGGATGACCAGCACCGTTTGTCAACAGAATTCTTTCAGTCGATGAACGGATTTTCGGCGGTCGGGGGGCTTTGCCCATAAACGTCAGAATGGCAGGCGATTCAAAGGCTTTTCGGCCCTGTTTCGTCCGAAATCAGGGGTTTATATCCAAAGCCCGGTCGGGGCGGGAGCGGGCGCCGGGTTCCGCACCGCCTCTGCCGCTTCCACCACCTCGCGGTCGATGCGCAGGAACGTAGCGACGCGGTCCTCGGTCCGTTCCGGCGGCGTGAAGTAGTAGCCGTGCGCTGCTTGGACGGCGTCGGCGTACCGCGCCAGTTCCATCTCCCGCCATGACGGCGAGCGCGTCTGCCCCGCCTCGGCGTACGGGTCGAGGACGTCGTGGACCTGCATCAGGAACGGCGCGCCCATGCCCTTGCACTTCACCATCACCACGCGGTCGGGGAGAGAGGCGAGGGCGTTCATCACGGCGGCGATCTGGTCGGGGACGGAGCGCAGGAGGCCGCCCGTCGGCCGCGACACGATCCGGTGCTTCGCGAGCGGCGTCTTGCCCCGCGTCACCGATCACGTGGTTCCCACCCCATCGGACGTCCCCGCCGTCCGTCCGGTCGTGTCGCCGACCGTTTCGCCCTCGGATTGCCCCTCCGACCTGCCGCGACTCTCCCCGGTGCCGCGCGTGGTCCCCTTCGCGACAGACGAGCTGGTGCCCCGCGCGGTCGCGTTCGCCTCCGAGCGGCCGGCCGATTCGCTCGCGCCCTCCGTCGTGGATTTCGTGGTTCCCCGACTGATCCCGTCCGTCCGGGTCACGGTGCGCGACCCGCCGGCGGTGTCGCTGTGCGTGACGTTCTCCCCCTCGGAGACGGAATCCGTCCGTGACACCCCGCGCCCCTTCGAGGTGTTCTCGGATTTGTCATCCGTGCCGAGGAGCGCGGCGGCGCGCTTTTGGATGGTCTCGCCCTCGCTGCGGTTGTCGGTCGCCCCGTCCGTCCGCCCGGTCTGCGTGCTCCTCCCCGCGCCGTCCGTCGTGGACCACTGCACGCCCTCGCCGACGCCGTCCGACGCCGTCACCTGGAAGGAGCCGGACGTGCCGGTGC
>JAYUBA010001002.1:0-4503 GCA_043741075.1 Frigoriglobus sp. | reverse complement strand
GGGTGCGACGTTGCTCGCGGGCAGACGTTTCACCCCGTCGCTGACGCTCCGGGTTCGCCTTCACACCCCGGACGGACGCGGTGAACTTCCTCGCGCACCTGCACCTGGCCGACGGCGACCCCGGCGACATGACCGGCGGGGTCGCGGCCGACTTCGTCCGCAACCCGGACCTGCACCGGCTCGCCCCCGACGTACTCCGCGGCGTCATGCTGCACCGCCTCATCGACGGGTTCACCGACCGCCACCCGGTCACGCTCCGGAGCATCAGCCGCGTCGCCCGCGCGATGGGCTGGTACGGCGGCATCGTCATCGACATCTACTACGACCACATCCTCGCCCGCGACTGGCCGCGGTACAGTTCCGAACCGCTCGCCGCGTTTGCGGCGCGGAGCTACCGCGTGCTGGAGGACGGGCACGGCGCGCTCCCGGACGACGCCCGCGACTTCATCCGCAAGTTCGTGGACGAGGACCGGCTCAACCGGTACGCCACGCTCGACGGCATCGAGGACACGCTCGCGCGGGTCTCGGAGGTGATCGCGAAGCGCATCCCGAACCGCGCGATGTGGCTGCCCGACGCGATGCCGCTCTTGATCGAGCGCGACGCCGACTTGGCCGCCGACTTCCACGCGTTCTACCCGGAGTTGATGGCGTTCGCCGCCGAGCAAAAGAGTCGGCCCGCTTCGTAGTACTTTCGCGGCAGCGAGTTAGAGACCGGTGCCGCGAGTGAAGGTGAAGCGGCGGGACGGCACCGGGCCTCGTCTTCGGCTTGCACCCCCGGTGCTTGTGTGCCGGAACTCTGGAACTTGGAACTTCCGCGTTGGGTGCGGGTGTGGTAATGTGCGATCTGACTCGCACGACCCGACGTCCCCGTCCCGGACGCTCCGCCGTGACCCCCGCCGATCACAACCCGTCCCCCGGTCCCGGCTCCGGCCGGTTCCGGTCGCCGTTCACCGATGGCACCGGCGACGACCGCGTCGCCTGGACCAAGTTGTGCAACCTCCAGCGCCGCATCCTGCCGCAGGTGCCCCCCGCGGTGCCCGGCTACCGGCTCCACTTCGCGTACCGCCCGGCGTTCGTCGTCACCGGCGACTACCACGACTTCTTCCGCCGCCCGGACGGCCAGACGGCCGCGTTCCTCGGCGACGGCAGCGGCCACGGCCCGGCCGCGAGTATGCTCATGGCCGTCATGCGCACGCTGCTCCACACGCACGACCTGCACCGCGAACCGGGGGCGACGCTCGCCCGCGCCGGCGACCTGTTCCACCAACTCATCCCGTCGGACCTGTTCATGACGGGCGTGTACGTCGTCCTCGGCGCCGGCGGCCGGGTGAGTTGGGCCGCGGCCGGGCACCACCCGCCGCTGTGGCTCGACCGCCGCGGGGACCTGCACGACACCGACGACCTGACACCGGTCGGGCCGGTCCTCGGCATCGGGGTGGAACCGTACGACACCGTCAACTGGCAGGTCGAAGTGGGCGACCGGTTGCTCCTGTTCACCGACGGCCTCTGGGACGCCCGGAGCCGGCAGGGCGAGCCGTTCGGCCGGGCGCGGCTGAAGGCGCACTTCGCCGACACCCTCGACCGCGACCTCGCCGACGTGGTCGCCGGGCTGGTGTCCCGCGCCACCGCGCACCTGCACGGGGCCGATTTCGAGGACGACTTCACCGTACTGGCCATCGAACGCACCGCGTGAACCACGACCCCCGGAGTACGCACCATGAGCGCGAACGTCATCTTCGACCGCCCGACCGACACGATCGCGGTCGCCCGGTTCGCCCGCCCGGACCTGCGCGAGGCGCTCGACGACCACGGGCACGCCCACGACGACATCGGGAACAGCGTGCTGTACCAGGAACTGCACGCCGGGGCGATCGCCGGGCTGTCGGACGGCGGCGCGCTGGTCCTCAACTTCGGTCTGGTCGATGTGTTCGTGTCCGCGTTCTTCCGCCTGCTGATCCGCGCCCGCGAAGACCTGAAGCCGAAGGGCGGCCGGTTGCTCCTGTGCGGCTTCTCGGCCCACGGGCAGGAGGCGTTCGCCCTGATGGGCGGGCCGAAGACGTTCGAGGTGTTCACGACCGAACCGCGGGCCGTCGCCGCGGCCAAGAAGTGATACCGAATCGTGTTGATCCGTATCTTCTGTAGCCGGCCTCTGTGAGGCCGGTCCGGGGTCACAGACCCCGGCTACAGTTACGAATCAACGCGATTCGGTATGACGCCCGCCCATTCGCGGAGAGGTGCCATGAAGACGATCCGGTGGTGCGCGGCGCTCGCGCTCGTGTTCGGCCCCGCCGCGTGCGGGGCGGCGCGGGCCGCGGACAAACTGCCCGACGCGGTCGCGAAGGCGCTGGAGAAGGCCGACGCACTGGCCGTGTACTCGCTCGGCGGCGAGACCTCCGAGAAGGACGGTTGGCACGGGGCGAGGGTTCTCGGCCAGACGACGGTGAAGGGCGAGGCCGAGCAAAAAGCGCTGGCGTCGGCCGTGAAGAAGGGCGTCGAGGAGGGCGACCGCGGCGCGCGGTGCTTCGTCCCGCGGCACGGCGTCCGCGCCACCCACGCCGGCAAGACCTACGACCTCCTCATCTGCTTCGAGTGCGGCTGGGTGTACGTGTACACTGACGCGTCGGACAAGCCGACGGTGCTGATGATTTCCGAGGGTCCGCAGAAGGTGCTCAACAAGATTCTGACCGCCGCGCGGGTGCCCCTCGCGAAGCCGGAGAAGTGAGCCGCTTCACCGCACGCTGGTCGCGATCTCGGCGGGCCAGTGCAGGTCGCTGCCGGCCTTCGCGAGCTGCGCCTGGTAGTCCGCGAGCAGCTTCGCGTCCTTGCGGACCTGCCGCGGGACGCGCTTCTTCGCGGTGCAGAACGCGACCAGTTCCCCCACCGCCTCCCCGATGCTCCACTCGACCGGGTGCAACCGGTAGCAGCCGTTAGTGATATGCGTGGTGCCGATGTTCTTGCACGCGGGAAGCAGGTTCTCGACCCGCTGCGGGATGAGCGCGCCGAGCGGAATCTGGAACGGGAGCGAACTCACGTCGATGTAGTTGTCGCCGCCGCTGCTGGGGTGCAGGTCGATGCGGTAGCTCCCGGTGCCGACGGTATCGGGGAACGCTTCCGCCGCGAACTCTCCCGGCTTCTTGCCCAGCAACTTCGCTCGCGCATCGACCCCGACGTGGTTCTCGGTGACGGTGAACAGTGACTTGATGCGCCGGCTCTCACGGATGTAAGGCGCCATCGCCAGGCCGTCGCCGTCTTCGGTGCCGCACACGTCGCCGCGCAGCCGCAGCCCCTTCCACCCCTGCTTCTTCCCGCCGGGGTGGGGTGCTTCCGTCTGCATCCAGTAGAGGAGACAGCGGCACAACTCGCGCCCCGCGTTGTGGTGCGTGAACCCCTCGCGCCCGTTGTCGTACAGGTTGCCGAGCCAGTAGTCGTTCTGCGGCCAGTTGACGAGGCACACGTCGCCGGTCCCGTCGGTGAAGTTGTCCTTCGCCACGATCCGGCGGTACGTCCACAGATTCAGAGCCTTCGTCGCCGTGCCGGTAGGGTCGAAGCCGACGGCGCGGGTCTTGAGCGTCTTCGGGTCGGACATCTCCCACGACAGCAGGTTGCCCGGCCACGCGGGAGTCATCTTCGGAACGTAGTCGCGCCACCACTTGTAGTCGCGCGGTTCCTCGACGGTGTTGTCCTTGTCGGGCTGGTAGTCCATCGCGAAGCAGAGCGTAAACGCTTGGTGGTTGTCCGGCCGCGCCCGGTCCGGGGCGTGCGGCTCCTTGGTGTCCCGATTCGATTCGGCGCCGGTGACGTGTTCGACCTTCGCGAGCGGGAGCAGTTCGCCGGTCTCGGTGGCGTCCACGAAGTACGGGGCGACGAGCGCGAGCGGTTCAACCCGGCGTCGGGACTCGCCGACGACCGCCGTGATGGTGTCGCGGTCGGTCACGACATCGAGTGCGCGGAACGGTTGAATTAGCTTCACGCGGCCCGCGGTGATGTGCGGGGCGAGCATCTCCAGCAGCACCGCGAGCGCGACCCGCGGCTCGTGGCACAACTTCGACACGCTGCCGTTGCCGGGGTTGAGCAGCGGGGCCTTCGCGGCGGCGTCCGTGAGCGGGTAGTTGCGGCGGTAGAAGTCGCGCACCTTCGTGCGGAACGTGCGATACGTTCGCGTACTCCCGCGGTCTTCGATCCACGGGTGTTCGTCCGGCGGAACGGCCTGCGACGTGAGCTGCCCGCCGATCCAGTCGTACTCTTCGGTGAGGATCACCTTCAGCCCGTTGCGCGCCGCCGCGAGCGCGCACGCGACCCCGCCGACGCCTGCCCCGATGATGACGAGATCGGCCTTGAGTTCCCGCTGCGCACCCACCTCGTCAGGAAACCCGTAGGCGGGAAGCAGGTGTGCGAGCGGGGTGATCGCGGACAGCGAGAGGAACGCGCGGCGGTTCATGGCGAAGCTCCTTGTACCAACAGTGTAGCCGCGACCCGAAGGGGAGCGTGAACGCTCCCCTTCGG
>JAYUBA010001001.1:0-4518 GCA_043741075.1 Frigoriglobus sp. | reverse complement strand
CGTGAAGCCGATCCCGCCGAGGCGGCTGGGGAAGTCGCCGAGGAACGCCATCAGGTCCGGGCCGAACCCGACCGCCTCGAACAACTGCGCCCCGCGATAGCCCTCGATGGTGGTGATGCCCATTTTGGCGATCACCTTCTTGATGGTGTCTTCGAGCGCGGCGAACAGGTTCTCCAGCGCCTCGCGCGGCTCGAGCTTGAACTCCTGCTTGCTGTCGGGGTCCTTGAACGTCAGCCCGTCCTTCACGAGCCGCAGCATCAGGTAAGGGTGAACCGCGTCGGCACCGAACGCGACCAGACAACAGATGTCGTGGCCTTCCTGAATGTCGCCCGCCTGCACGATGAGGCTGCACTTGTCGCGCAACCCCTGCCGGCACAGGTACTGGTGGACCGCGCCGAGCGCGAGCAGCGACGGGATCGGGAACATCCCGCGCTTGCACGCCTCCTTGTCCGAGACGCACAGGACGTGGTAGCCGTCGTGGACGGCCTTCTCCGCGGCGCTCTGGATGGCGACGAGGCTCGCCTTCAGCGCGTCCGCCCCGCCCTGAATGGGGAAGGTCGCGTCGAGCAGCTTGAAGCCGAGTACCTCGTTCTGCCGGATCTCCTCGACGATCGCGTCGGAGATGACGGGCGACGGCAACTCCATCTGGCGGACGGGGAGTTCCTCGCCCCCGCCCTCGGCCGGCTCGCGCCGACCGCTCGCCAGCGGCCCGCGACCGAGGTACGTCGCCAGCGACATCGCCCCGCCCTCGCGGTACGGGTCGATGGGCGGGTTGGTCACCTCGGCGAACGTCTGCTGCAGGTACTTGAACAGCGTCGGGTGGTGCTGGCTGAACACGGTCAGCACGCGGTCGTGCCCCATGCTCGACAGCGGCTCCTTCTTCAGCTTCGCCATGTCGCGCACGAAGACGGCGCGGTCGAAGTCCCACCCGGCGGCCTGGAGCAGGTGGTCGAGGGACCAGTTCCTGTCGGTGAGCATCGCGCCGACGGTGTCGTCCGTCTGGCGGGTGTAGTCGAACCCTTCGGGGATGATGATCTGCCGGCGGTTCAGTTCGCGCACGTCGCCGAGTTCGTCCTTCGCTTCGGCCACCACCCGCGACATGATCTGGTAGCTGTCGAGGCGCTCGCCGGTCGCGGTGTCGAGGGCGATCATCTGCCCCGGCTGGAGCTGGCCGCTGGCGACGATGGTGGTGTTGTCCAGCCCGAACACGCCGGACTCGCTGCCGATGTACAGCCACCCGCGCTTGTCCGAGCACCAGCGCACCGGGCGCAGGCCCATGCGGTCCACGAGGCCGACCAACATGCGGCCGTCGGTGCCGATGATGCCGGCCGGGCCGTCCCACGCGGCCAGACCGCCGAACGTGCGCCGGTAGTAGGTGAACAGGTCGAACGCCTCCTGGCCCCACACGTCCGCTTCCGTGTCCCACACCGGCGGGATGGAGAGCCGGAGCGCGCGCAACAGGCTCCAGTTCTGCTCCAACATCAGGTACTCGACCCACTCGTCCAGGCTGGCCGAGTCGCTCATCTTGGGCGTGAGCAGGTCGCCGCCGGGCAGCGCGGGTTGCAGCCCGCGGGCGAACGCCGACACCGCGTTCCGCGTCGTGCGGACGGTGTTGATCTCGCCGTTGTGGCACGTGAGGCGGAACGGCTGCGCGAGCGTCCAGTTGGGGAACGTGTTGGTGCTGTACCGGCGGTGGAACGTGGCGATGCCGGTCTCGAACGCCGGGTTCTGGAGGTCCGCGTAGAAGTCCGCGAGTTGACCGCTGGTCATCAGCCCCTTGTAGCCGACGAGGCGCGCCGAGAGCGACGGGACGTAGGCCGACAGGCCGGCTTCGGCGAGGCGGTGGCGCAGGTCGAGGCGGCGGAGCGCGAGCCACCGGTCCGCCGCGGCCGGGTCGCCCTCGACCTTGAAGATGAGGTGTTCGATCGCGCCGGGCCGCGTGTCCCGCGCCTTGGTGGGGAGCACGTCCTCGTGCGTGGGCACCGGGCGGACGCCGAGCAGGCGCACCGGGCCGCCCGCGAGCGCGTCGCGGACCAGCGCGCGGACCCGGTCGGCGCGCGCCGACTCGTACTCGAAGACGAACAGCACGCCGACGGCCAGTGCGTCTTCGGGGCGCAGGTCGCGCGCGCCGTCGAGGCGCAGGCGCTTGGCCTCTTCGCGGAAGAACGCCTGCGGGATCGCGGCCAGGATGCCGGCCCCGTCGCCGGCGTCGCCGCACACGCCGCCGCGGTGCTCCATGGCCCGCAGCGCGAGGACGGTTTTCTTCAGCACCTCCGCAGACGGTTTCCCGTCGCGGGCGGCGACGCCGCCGATCCCGCACGCGTCGTGGCCCACCTCGTCGGTGTACAGGAGGTTGCCGCTGCGGACCCGTTCCAAGCCGGTCGCGTTCATCGTCGCCTTCGCCCGCGTCGGGGCGACACCTCGATGTCGAAAGTTCTGATGCCGGCCACAGCGGCACGGCACGCAACCTCATATCTTGGCGGCTAACGGTTGGCGTGGCAAGGGGAAGGCGCAGTCGCGCCGCTCGCGAAGAATTCTCGTGCCGGCGCTTGCAACACGCGATATTGCCGGGTAGAACACGTTTGCTTCATAGGATCGGCGAGTGCGGCGTCGGGCGAAACCGACCCGCGACCGCCGTTCATTCCCGTCACACGCACTCGGAAGGGCAGGGCGGTATGTGGGATAAGTTGATGTCGGTGATGGACAGCTGGGTGTTCATCGGGGGCTGCCTCGTCGCGCTCTTAGCCCTCATCGGGGTGTACCTGTTCCTCAAGAACAAGAACAAGGACGAGGAATAACGCGGGGGTCGCGCCGATCGCACGATAACAACACGAGGGCCGCCACGAAGGGCGGCCCGATTTGTTACCCGTGAGCCGCCGCGCGGGCTACGGCCTGTTCGACCGAACCGGCCGACCGGCGTACTCGCCCACCGTCACCTCGACGGTTTGCGCCTTCCGTTCCCGCCACACGGTCAGTCGCACCTTCTGCCCCGGCGGCAGCGCGCATACCACGTTAATCAGGTGATTTTCATCCCTTATCTTCACGTCTTCTATTTCCAAGATCACGTCGCCCACGCGCAGGCCCGCGGTGGAAGCCGGTGTGCCCGGGTGAACGATCTCCACCAGCGCCCCGCTGACGCGGGTCAGCCCCAGCCGTAGCGCTTCGGCCGGTTCCAGCGCGCTCGCGAGTTGCACGCCCAGGTAGCCGCGCGTCACCACGCCCTTTTCGATGAGTTGGGCCGCGATCCGCTTCACCATGTTCGCCGGGATGCTGAACGACACCCCGCTGTTGCTCCCGCTCTTGGACGCGATCGCGGTGTTGATGCCCACCACCTTCCCGTCCAGGTCCACGAGCGGGCCGCCACTCGAACCGGGGTTGATGGCCGCGTCCGTTTGAAGAAACTCTTTGAGGCGGATGGTCGAGCCGAGCGAAATCTGCCCGCGGTTGGTCGCGGAGATGATCCCGTGCGTGACGGTCTGGTTCAGGCCGAACGGGCTGCCGAACGCGAGCACCCACTGCCCGCGGCGCACGCGGTCGCTGTCGGCGAGCACCGCGGCCGGGAGCGTGTCGTCTTGGATGTTCAGAAGCGCGATGTCCGATTCCGGGTCGGTCCAAGTCCGCGTCGGCTGGACGATGCGGCCGTCCGAGAGGGTGACGTACACCTTCGACGGCGGGGCCGCGCCGACGACGTGGTAGTTGGTCACGACGACCACACCTGTGGTGCCAGGGAACTTCACGATCACGCCGGACCCGGACTCTTCCAGCGGCTCGCGCTTCGTGGAGCCGGGTTCGGGGGGCTTCACCGCGTCCACCGCGACCACGGACGGGCTGAACTGCCGGATCACCGCCTGGAAGCGGTCGGGTGCGTGCTTCTCCGGTTCCACGTTCGCGGGGAGCGGCGGGAGCGGCGGACCGGGCTGGGCCGAGGCGCTTCCCGCGTTCGAGAAGAACGCTTCCGCCGCCAGCCCGCCCAGAAACGCACACGCACCGCACACCACGACCAGCCCCAGTTGTCTGCGCATGACGGTTGCCTTGAGTGAAAGTCGGCGCGTTCGCGCTCTCGCAACGGAGCGCGCCGGTGCGACCGCTTCCACTCTACTCGTCGGACGATTCGTGATCCGGAACTGTGCCAGTAAAACCGCCACCGATGGGCGCACCGCGGTCGGCAGTAAACGAACAAAGCCCGCAGCCTGTCCAGGCCACGAGCTTGATGCGATTGGTGCGACCGGCCCGACCGGCTCAAGTCGATCGCTCGAGATCGGCGATGTTGACCTCGCGGTCCTCCACCGGGTTGCCGTCGGCGAGTCGGCCCCAGTCCATCTCGCCCATGCCGCCGGCACGACCGCCGTCGGCTTCCATGTCCCGCTGGCACTGAACGCACATCGTGCTGAAGGGCAGGGCGTTCAGCCGGGCCACCGGGATGGTGATGTTGCACGCCTCGCACTTGCCGTAGGTGCCCGACTTGAGCCGCCGGAGCGCCCGCTCGATCTGGGCCAACTCGCGGGATTCGAGTTCGGC
>JAYUBA010001000.1:0-14095 GCA_043741075.1 Frigoriglobus sp. | reverse complement strand
GAGGCTTATGGTGTCGCACCGGGGCATCGAAGACTCTGCCCCGGCCACCCAGTCACCAGAACTAAACGGCCCTGGTCATGCTCGCCCCGCAAGCCCCTCAACTTGAATCCGGGGCGGCCCGCTGGTAGCTTACGAAGTTGAGGCGCAAGCCGCCGCGCCGTCGAATCTTGTCGCCGGAACCGCCCCATGCCGCTCACCCTCGAGCAGTACGTCGAGCGCCTCGACTCGCGCAAGGACCTGCCGTGGCCGGTGGCGCCCAAGATCGACCCGCCCAAGGCCAAGCCGTCGCTCCACGCGATGCCGGTGAAGGTCGTGTTCTGGACCGTCTACGGCACCCTCGTCGCGATCCCGCAAGGGGAGTTGCTGTTCGAGCACCCGCAAGCGTTCGTGACCGACGCGGCGCTGGACAAGCTCATCAAAGAGTTCAAGATGTGGCAGTCCATGAGCCGTAAGCCGGGCGCGCCGGCGGAGTACATGAAGGAGCTGTTCAACAAGGCGCTCACGGTGCTGAAACTCGCCGGCAGCGGCGAGGAGAAGTTCCCCGAAGTGCAAGTCGAGCGCGTGTGGGACGACATCGTGAAGAAGCTGTCCCAGAAGGAGTACACCTTCGACGCGGCGACCTACGGTTCGATGAACGAGTACGTGAAGAAGATCGCGTACTTCTACCACGCGAGCATCCAGGGCACCGGCCCGTACCCCGGCGCGGCCGACGCGCTGAAGTTGCTCGCGGACCGCGGCATCGTTCAGGGGTTGCTCGCCGACGGGCAGTGCTTCACCGCCGGGCAGTTGCAGCGGTGCCTGAAGCAGCAGGATCCGGACTTCGACCTGAACGCGGTCGTCGCCCCGGCCATGCGGCTGATCTCGGCGGAGAAGAAGGCCCGCAAGCCGTCGGACACGCTGTTCAAGGCGGCGGTCGCGGCGGCGGCGGCGAAGGGCGCGACGCCGTCCGAAGTGCTGCACGTCGGGTCGAGCCTGTCGCGGGACATCGGCCCGGCGAAGAAGCACGGGTTCCGCACCGCACTGTTCGCGGGCGACAAGAACAGCCTGTCCGCCACGCCGGAGCAGTTGAAGGACGCGGCCTTTCGGCCGGACGCGCTCGTCACCGAATTGCCGCAGGTGTTGGAACTGATTTCGTAGAGTTTGCCGGGTGTAACGGTCGATTGGATGGAACGCAGTGCGCCGCCTGGGGCGCGTCGGCTGAGGAGAGAGGAATATGACCGCTGAACCGCCGGTTCTGGAGTCGCTGGACTTCGACTTCGACCGCCCGCTCGCGGGAATCGAAGACATCCGCGCGGTGAACCCGCACCGGCACGAGTTCGAGATGCTCACCGGCATCGTTCACCTGGACCCGAAGCAGAAGCTGATCGTCGGGTTCAAGGACATCCGCGAGGGCGACTTCTGGGCGCGCGGCCACATGCCCGGCTTCCCGCTGTTCCCCGGCGTCCTGATGTGTGAGGCCGCGGCGCAGTTGTGCGGGTACTACTATACCACGCAGAAGGTCGGCGACCCCGGCTCGCTCCTCGGCCTGGCCGGGATCGACGAGGCCCGGTTCATCCGCACCGTGCGGCCGGGCGAGCGGCTGGTGATGGTCGCCACCGGGCTGAAGGTCCACCGCCGGCTGACGCGGTTCCGCGTCGTCGGGCAGGTGGGCACCGAGAAGGCGTTCGAGGCGGTCATCACCGGCGTGCCGCTCGGCAAGTTAGAGGAGCTGCGCGGTGCGTAAGCCACGGCGCCTGTCCAACGAGCAACTCGCGCCGTGGGTGTGGCAGTTGAAGAACCTAACTCCCCGGCCCCCTTCCCTAGAAAGGAAGGGGGAGAAAGAAGCAGACACTGCTGACGCCCCTCTCCCCTTGGGGGAGGGGTTGGGGAGGGGTTCTTCGGTTCTGCCGCCCACTCGGATCGACTGGTCTCAACTGTTCGGTAACGCGAACCCGGTCGAGATCGAGGTCGGGACGGGAAAGGGGCTGTTCCTCCTGCACGCCGCGACCGCGCGACCGGGCACCAACTTCCTCGGCATCGAGATCGTTCGCAAGTACCAACTCTACGCCGCCACCCGGTACGCGATCCGCAACCTGCCCAACGTGAAGACCGCGTGCGCCGACGCGGCGGCGGTGCTGCGGGACTACGTCGTGCCCGGCAGCGTGGCCGCGGTTCACGTGTACTTCCCAGACCCGTGGTGGAAGAAGCGGCACCGGAAGCGGCGGGTGTTCACCCCGGAGTTCGCGGCCGACGCGGCCCGCGCCCTCGCGCCCGGCGGGCGCCTGCTCGTCGCCAGCGACGTGGAAGAGTACTTCGGCCTGATGACGGCCATCCTGCGGGCGATGCCGGCGTTCGCCGAGCGGCCGGAAGAAGCGGAGCGAGCCGCGCCGCAGACCGAAGCCGGGTACGCGACCAACTTCGAGCGCAAGGCGCTGGCGGGCGGCGGATCGGTGTGGCGCGCGGCCTACGAGCGCACGTCCGAAGCGGTCGCGGTGGTTGCCGATCCCGAACTGGGAATGTAAAAGCTTCGGCCACAGGGCTTCCGCCCTGTGGCTTCTGTTGCATTCCCCGCAGACTACTTGGCCCCGATCCCGGCCGCCGCGGCAGCGGTTACCACGCGGGCCGGGCTGGTGCAGGCCGCGCAGCAGTCCGCGGCCTCCACCTTGGCGACGGCGACCTTGGTCGTGCCCGCCGCGCAGCACTCCGACTTGGCCGACACCTTCACCGCGGACACGGCCGACAGCACGCCGGTGGCGCAGCACACTTCGCACGAGTCGCAGCACGTGAGGCAGTCGGTCGCGCACGCCGGGCACGGCGTCTCGCAGCAGACCGGCTTCTCCTCCCCGGTGGAGCAGCACCCGCCGGACTTCGCCAGCGGGCACGTCAGCGAGTCCGAGTGCAGGTAGTAGGCGGCACCGCCGGTCGCCATCAGGGCCGCCGTGATGAGCGCGAAAACCTTCATGATCGTTCTCCGTTTGTGGAAGTACGTGTCGCGAACGAGCCGCGCCGGAGGATACCCGACGCGATGAAAAGGCACGATCCCCGTTGTGAAGACCGGAGGGAACTGCGGACGTGAACGAGTGCCCGCATCAAGGTTGATTATTCCGTGAGTCGGTCGCCGAGTCAACCACATACCGGGCGCGTTTGAAATACCCCTGGTAGAATACCCGCGACCGGCGTTCCCCCAAGGACAACTCATGCCGACGATCTACATCGACGCGGACGCGTGCCCCGTGAAGGACGAGGTGTACCGCGTCGCGCGCCGGTACGCGGTGAAGGTGATCGTGGTCGCGAACGCGAACCTGCACGTTCCACCGGGCCAGGCGGTGGAACTGGTGGTGCGGACCGGGTTCGGGGCGGCCGACGACTGGATCGCGGAGCAGGCGATACCGGGCGACATCGCGATCACCGCGGACGTGCCGCTGGCGGCGCGGTGCGTGGCGAAGGGCGCGCTGGTGGTCGATCCGAAGGGGCGGCTGTTGAGCGCGGACAACGTGGGCGAGGCGCTGGCGGTGCGCGACCTGATGCAGGGTCTGCGCGACGCGGGCGGCACGACCGGCGGCCCGGCCCCGATGACCGCGAAGGACCGGTCGAAGTTCCTGTCGCGTCTGGACGAAGCGGTGAACGCGGTCCGCCGGGCGTTCCCGCCGCCGGCGTGAGCGCTACTGGATCATTTCGGTTCGAGGACGATGCGGAACCCCACACTGACATCAGCGGTTACCGTGCCCCACAGCGCCGATTGTGGAGATTTGTCGAAGCCCGGAACTTGCATATCGCGCGGCGCAGCTCCGACGTAGGAGGCGTATTTCCCACCGGGCTTGTCATCCGCCAAGTTCAGCCGATCGACACCACCCTGTTGATCGACCCATTCCTCTCCGTTGGAAAGGAGTTGGTGGATGCCCAGGTCGCTCCGGTCGCTGGTTTCGCGCGCCACCGGCCACGGACCGTTCTTGAGTCCGAGTGCGAGGTTCCTATCCTCGTTGAGTTCTTTCCGTATCTGCTCCTGTGTACCGGGCCTCACGGGTCCGCCCGCGGGGCCGGGCAGTTTGCCGTCGCCAAGCTTTCCGACCGCCTTCTTCCACTGAAGTTCCGTCGGGATGGACCCGCCGAGGCGCTCGGCTACGAGCAGCGCTTCGGGCACCGTCACCCCGAGAACCGGCATCCAGTCGCGTGGGCCGGTGCTTCCGAGCCGATTCCCGTCCAAATCCTTCACTCCCTTTTCCCATTCTCCAATGAGAAGGTCCAACTTCTTGAGTGCGGGAAGGCGTGAATCCTTGCTGTCCTCAACTTGCTTCCAAACCTTGCGGAAGGTGTGGTTCGTGATCTTGTTCTCGAGCATGTAGAACGTGGCCGGGTCGCTCGGCCGGACCTTTGGAATCAGGATCGCAACCAGCCTTTCACCGTCCACCGAACGCGTCAGCCGCTTGTAATATTCCTCGCGCGAGTACTCCGACGGCAACTCGGTACCGGCATCAACCACTGGGTTCCAGCCCTTCGGGCACCACAGCGGAGTCTTCTCCGGCACGACCAGCGGTTTCTCCGGCTCCTTTCCGTTCTTCGCCGGGTCGGGGCGCGGAATCATGAACCAAAGGACCAACCCGACGGCCAACGCGGTCGCGAGCGCGCCGACCACCGTCTGCACCACCATGCCGCGGCCTTCCCGCGGCTGACGCGGCTCCGGTTTCGGGGGCGGCGTCAGCACCGCGGCGCGCAGCGCCTTCGCGAACGCCAGACACGACGGGTAGCGGTCGTCCGGCTTCTTCGCCAGCGCCTTCAACAGCACCGCCTTTTCGCCCTCCGGCAGCGGGTTCAGGTCCGGCGTGGCGTTGATGTGACTGTTCGCCATATCGACCAGCACGTTCGTGTCGAACAGGTGCCGGCCGAGCCGCGCCCGCACGTAGGTCGCGGCCAGGCTGTACTGGTCGCTCTGCAAGCTCACCTTCTGCTGCCACATCTCCGGGGGCATGTACGCCGGCGTGCCCACCGTGTTCGGCACCATTGTCATCGCGTGCTCCTGTAGCCGCGCCAGCCCGAAGTCGGCCACCTTCGCGTAGCCCTGCTGGTGCAACAGGTTCTCCGGCTTCACGTCGCGGTGGGAGACGTTCTGGCTGTGCAGGTAGTCCAGCGCCTCGCCGGCCTGCTCGAAGAACGGGATCAGCTCCTCCGGCGGCACGCCCGGTAGCCCGCGGTCCTGGTGGTACACGATGCGGTCGGTCAGGCACCCGTCGGCCAACTCCATCACGATCACGAGCTTGTCGTCGAACACCCAGTAGGCGTTCGTCTTCACGAGGAACGGGTGGGACAGCCCCTTGATCGCTTCGAGCGCTTCCTTCTCGCTCTTGCTGGCCGGGTGATCGACGGACCGGAGGATGCGCTTGACCGCGACCTTGACGCCGCCGGGCGCGAGCGCCTCGAACACCTCGCCGAACGCCCCGCTCCCGATCCGCCGCACCAGTTGGTACGGGGCGTCGCTCGGGAGCACGTCGTAGGGGATGCCGAGGCGGTCCATGTTGGCCGCGGCCACGGCGCGCACATCGACCTGTCCGGTGACGGCGAGCCCGCTCATCCGCGTCTGTGCGGCCGGGGGACTGCCGGGGCGGCGGCCGTCGTTGAGCGTGCTGGGTCGCGGCCCGCTCGGCGATCCGGCCGGGGCGGGGAGCGGGTTCACCGAGGTGACGGGGGTGTGGTCGCCCGGCCCGGCCGACGGCAGGGGCGGGAGTTGTGCCAGGTGGGCCACCATCGCGTCGAACTGGGCCGGGAACCAGCGCTGGTATTCGGCCAGCGCCGGCTTGTCGGTGTACCGGTGGCGGAGTCGGAACTCCGCGGCCAGCAACTCCACCGGCATGTCGGCGGTGGACAGCTCTTGCGGGAAGTGGTTGACGTACCGCTCGGCGCGGAACGGCTGCCCGGCGGCGGCGCGGCGCTCCATGTCGGTCGCGACGATCTGGACGAGCACGACGGGCCGGTGCCGGCTGCCGTAGGGCGGCAGGTAGCCGTCCAGCCGGGTGGAGCCGTCGGCCTTCCATGCCGACCGGAACCGCTCGACCCGGTCGAGCAGGTCGGCGGACTCGTCGTCCGTCAGTCGGCCCAACTCGTCCAGGGTCGCCATGTGGTCCTCTCGGTGGTGCCCGCGCGCTCCCGCCGCGGACGATTCGCCGGAGCGGCGTCGTCGGATTCGTTCGGTGAATCCGGGCCTCGCACTCACACGTAATCTACTACCGACGCGGCCGGGATGCAGCTACAATCGGGCGGGAGTCGCCCCCGTCGCCCGCGGGACGGCCGGACGACCGGCCATCGAAGCACGTGGTGTCATCATGCGGTCTTCGGCCCATCGCCTCGCGGGACTCGGTCTCGTCATTTCCGGTCTCGCGCTCCCGGTCGCGGCGCAGGAGAAACCGCTCCCGCCACCGGATCGCGCGCCGCACCTGATCCTTGCGCACAACGGCCCGCACGCGCCGGTCACCGCGCTCGCGTTCGCGCCCGACGCGGGTACGCTCTACGTCGGCGGGTTCGACAAGCAGGTGCGGCGGTACGAACTCGTGAAGGGGAAGTACGTCGCGGCCGAGTCGATCCGGGTGCCGATCGGGCCGGGGAACGCGGGCGTGGTGAACGCGCTGGCCGTCTCGCCGGACGGGAAGTGGGTCGCCGCCGCCGGGCGCGCGCCGATCCGCGGCGAGGCGTGGGGCGCCGCCGACGACGGCGTCAGCGAGGACTTGCGTCACATCCCGCCGCTCCTGCGCTGCGATTCGGGCGTCGTCTACTTGTTCGACCCGGCGAAGCCCGACGGCGGGAAGGTGATCCGCGGGCCGCGGTCGGGCGTGCGGGCGGTCGCGTTCGCCAACCCGGCACCGGCCAACGGTCCGGTCCTGGTTACGGCGGGGATCGAGTGGGACGACGACGCGGGCAAGGAGTCCGGTGTCGTTCGGGCGTTCGACGTGACCACCGGCGAGGAGCGCGGGTTCCAACGGGGTCTCCCGACGACCGAAATCCCTCCCGGTCTCGCGGCGTGGGCCGTCGGCCCGGACAACAAGGTGCGGGTCGCGGTCTCCTGGGAGAAGGCAAATTGGAAGGACGGGGGCGAGTTGCTCGTGTGGGACATCGGGGGCAAGGTCGAGAAGGTTCCCGACACGTTCTTCAACGCGCCCTTGGCCGTCCGAGTGGGGAAGGGTGGGGCGACGGAAGTGATCTCCGGCGGCGTCGAACTCAACGGCGCGAAGAAGAACGCCGGGCGCCTCGCCGTGCGCTCCGCCGACCCGGTGGGGAAGCCCGAACGGCTCTGGCTCAGCGGTGAAGCCGGGGCCACCCTCGGCCCGCTGGCCGTCGCGCCGCTCACGATGAAAGATATCGGGGACGCGATCGCCGTCCTCGCCGAAGTCGATCCGCGTCCGGTCGGAGCGGCCGGTCGGCCCACGCAATTGCTGTTGGTCGGCCCGCGGGGCGGTGTCATCGGAAAACCCATTTCGCTCGTCGGCGTCTCGGACCAATCGCTCCCGGTTCTGGCCGCGTCACCGGACGGGCGGTTCGTCGCGGTGGCGGGGTTCACCGACAACCGCGTGGAGGTGTACAACGCGGCCGCGCTCGCCGCGGGGGAGCCGGTCGTAGAGCAACTCAAGGGCGGCGAGCGCGGCTTCAGCAAGGTCGCGTTCCTGGTCGGCGAAAAGCTGTGGCTCGGCGGCGCGGGCGACACGCCGGAGAAGGGCGGGGTGGTACTCGACCTCGACCGCGCCGTGCGCGCCGCCGCCCCGCCCGCCGCGAAGGACGCGATCAAGGTGGACGCGCCGGCCGCGGGCGCGGCGCCGAAACTTCTGGAAGCGGACGCCGCGAAGAAGCTGCCGTGGCGCGTGGTCGTCGCGGTCGGCGGTGCGGAGAAGACCGTCGCGCTTCCCGACGGCGAGCGCGCGACTGCGGCGGCGCTGCTGCCCGGCAAACCGGCTTGGGACGCGACCCTCGGCCCGGTCGTCGCCGTCGCGCACGTCCACGACCGCAGCCAAACGGTACTCGTCACGCTCTACGACGCCGCGACCGCGAAGCCCCTGTTCCGGCTCGGCGGGCCGACGCTCCCGGTGCGGGCGCTCGCGTTCTCCGGCACCCGCCCGCTGCTCGCCGCGGCCGGGGACGACGGCACCGTCGCCGTGTGGTCGATGAAGAACGTCGCGCGCACGCTCCCGACCATCGAAGGGCTTCTCGTGACCGCCCGCGGCGGCGAGGTGGTGGTCGTCGCCGTTCAACCGGACGGCCCCGCGAACGGGAAGCTCAAGGTTGACGACGTGATCGAATCCGTCGCCGACGCGACGGGCGTGCAGAAGCCCGTGACGACGCCGATCGACTTCCTGCTCGCCGTTCGCGCGCTGAAGGTGGGCGACGACGCACAGGTGAAGGTGAAGGGCCGAGCGGCGGTCGCGGTGGCGGTCGGCACCGCGATCGGCGGCCGGCACCCGCTGTTCACGCTCTGGGTCGATCCGGTCCCGAAGGGCGGCAAGCACGACTGGGTGGGGTGGACCACCAGCGGCCCCTACGACGCGAACGGCGAGGCCGCCGAGGGCCGCATCGGGTGGCTCACCTCGACCGGCGACCCGGCCCGGCCGGTCACCTTTGCCGGTGCGAATCAGTACCGCAAACTCTTCTACAAGCGCGACTTCATCCGCCGGCTCGTCGAAACCGCGGACCACCGCCTCGCCGACCAGATGCCGCCCCCGCGCCCGGCGGCACTGGTGGTGACCCTACCGGCGGGCGCGAAGCTCGGCGACGGGCCGCTCGTCGTCCGCGAGACGCTCGACGGCCTCGAAGTGTCGCTCAACGACCCCGATTCGGTGCTCGACCTCGACCGCGCCGAACTGCGGTGGCAGATCACCGGTCCGGCCGGCGGCGCGTCCGCGCTCGCACGCGTTCCCTTCAGTTCCGGCCGCGCGGGTCTCGATCTGAGCAAACACGCGTGGACGCGCGGCGAACACCGCGTTCACGTGACGCTGTTCAAGTCGCCCTCGGACGAGGTGCCGCTCCTCGAAGTCACGTTCGTGGTATGGTTCCGGCCCCCGGCGCCGGTGCTGACGGTGAAGATCGACAAGGTGCCCGCGGCCGGCGTCGAGATCACCACCGAGAACGACGAGGTAGAAGTGACCGCGACCGCGGACGCGAAGGCCAACCCGGACGGTGCCGCGGTCACACTGAGCTGGACCGACGGCGGCAAGCCGGTCGTGTTGACGCGCAAGCCGGACGGCACCTACGGGCCGGCGAAGGTGACGCTCAAGGCGCAAGGCACGACCGCGATCCTCGTCACCGCGACCAACCTCGGCGAGGGCGTGAAGGCCGCCGACGAGTCGCACGCGATCGAAGTGCGCGTGCGCAAACTCGTTAAGATCGTCCCGCCGACGGTCAAGTTGCTGGTGCTCACGCCGTTCGACTTCCGCACGGCCACGAACGAACCCTATGTGGTCAGCACGGAGACGGCGACCCTGACCGCCACGGTGGAGTGCGCGACCCCGCTCGCCGCGTTCGAGTGGAAGGTGGGCACCGCCGAGTGGGTGGTCGGGAAGCTCGACGAGAAGACGAAGTCCGCGACGCGCGAACTGGCGCTGCCCGCGAACGGTGCGCCGCTCGTCGTGGAGGTCCGCGCGAAGGCCGTTAACGGCGCGTCCGCGACGGATTCGGCCACGATCAGCTACCAGGAGATACCGGCGGTGTCGGTGACCCTGCCGCCGGCGCAGGTCACGGCGCCCGAGCTGAACCTGACCGGCGGGCTGAAGGTACTCGGCAAGCGGCCCTTCAAGGTGCGCGTGCTGGTCACCAGTTCTCGCACCGGCCGGACGCGCGAGTTCGACTCGGCGGTCAACGCGGCGCGCACCCAGTGGGAAGCCGGCGTCACGCTGTTCCCCGGCGAGAACACACTCGGCTACGTCGTGCTGTACGACAACGACCGGAAGGAACTGCGCCGCGAGGGGCTGATCGACGTGCGGTACGTCCGGCCGCCGCTCGTGGCCGGCGGGGCACCCGTGGACGTGGGCACCGGCACCGTCGGCGACCTGGCGCTCGCGGTCGTTTCGACGGCCGATGCCCCGCCCTCGGAACTGTCGGTGAACGGTGCCCGCGTCGGGTTCCGCACGCACGCGAAGCCGATACCGCTGTTCGGCGCGAAGCTGTGGGTGCTGACGGCCCGCGGCGTGCCGGTACCCGCCGGCGCGGACCGCCTGAAGCCGGTCGCGGTGGCGGTGCGGAACGCGGAGGGCGAGAGCCGACCGGTCGCGGTCGCGGTCCTCGGCCGGGTGGAGGTGAAGGTTCCGCCGCCGGAGATTCGGCTGACGCGCGACACGGGCATCATCGCGCACGATCAGGAGGTTCCGGCGGTCGGCGACGGGCGCTTCACGTTCGACCTGCGTGTGATCTCCGAAAGCCCCCTGACGCGGGTCGAAGTGTGGTACGGGAAGTCGGCCGACATCGGGACGCTACAAGACGGGGTGAAGGCGGCCGGCGCGGTCCCCGCGCCGGGCGGCGGGTTCGAGTTGACCGCGCGACCGGTGCTGAACCTGCGCCCCGGAACCGAGAACCACGTCCGCGTGGTCGCGTCCAGCGCCGGCGGCACGGCGACGGTCGCGTTCAAGGTGAGCTTCACGCCCCCGCCGGTGCAGGTGGTGATCGACTCGATCAATGAGCCGAAAGGGGAGCCGATCGCCGTGATGTCGGGGTCCGCGGCGGAACTGAAGGTCGCGGGGTACGTGATCGAAGTGGAAGGGCGCGTGATCTGGTACACCGACGACCTACCGGTTGCTAAGGACCAGAACCTGACGGTGGTGTTCTCCGCCAACGGCGTGGCCCACCTGCCGGTAACGGTTCCGCTCCCGAAGGAGGGGAAGGAGCGGAAGTTCAGCGGGCGCGTGTACCTGAACGCGAGCGGCAACCCCGATCCGAAGGTGCCGGCGGTCACGCACGTGCGGGCGGACCTGCGGTCCGGCAACCGCCCGGTGCCGCTCGCGCAGGTCGGGTCGAAGTCGGCCGAGTTCTTCGTGACGAGCGCCGCTCCGCTCCGCGACCAGCGGTTCCATGTGCTGATGCTCGGCGTGGAGGTGCCGGAGGCGGACCGGAAGCCGCTCGTCCACAGCCTGGTCAAGGCGGTCGGCGGGACGATCCCGGCGGACAATCCCAACTTCACCGAAGGGCGGTTTACGCACCCGCGGTTCAGCTTCGCGTACCTGTACAGCCCGCGCCTCGGGTACACCAAGGGCGGCGACTTGAACGCGCTGCTCAACGCGGTCCGCGCGGACATCGAGCGGCGGAGCAAGCGGCAGGGTGAGGAGTGGTTGAACGACGTGGTCGTCGTCTACTACCAGGGCGGGGACTGGGCAGAACCGGACGGCCGCCGGTACCTGCACAGCGCGACGACCCTGAGCGGCGCGGCCGGGAAGAACCGGGCCGACTACGCGATCCGGATGGACAACCTTCCGCAGACGCACGGCCTGCTCGTCGCGCTGGTGAACGTCGCCGGGGACGCCGAGACGAGTGGCACCCTGGTCATCGACATCCCGTACGTCCGCTACGCGTGGGAGAACGCGGCCAATCTCGCCCAAATTCTGGTGCAGTTCGCGGAGGCGGTGAAGGCAGAGCGGGAACTCCGCCCGATTCTCGCGGCGGTCAATGCCGGGTTGAGCAAGGCCGCGATCGCACTGGTCGGCAAGCCCGATCCGAGCAAGGTACCCGACGACGTTGCGAAGCGCGAACTCGGGGGGACGAACGCGAAACCGATGCCGTGATCGCGCCGCGCCCGCGTAATCCGCACGACCGGCCAATCGGGAAAGTCCGCCCCGCTTCTGTCGCTACGTCCGGTAGAACCGGACCTCTGGTGCGTCCGCGTGTACCGGTCGCGCAACTTCCGTGCAACTCTCGGATCGTGACGGGCCGAACGAATGAGCAGACGGTGCGGCGCCCGCACCGCGCAACTTCACCGGCGCAAGGACGCGCCGAGGAGGACAGGATGTCCCTGTTCGGCAAATTCTTCCGTAGTACCGCGGCGGCAGCGTCCGTCGCGCTCGGGGCCGGGTCCGCCCTGGCCCAACCGTCCGCCCCGCCCGCGTTGCTCGACATACCGGGCGTGCCGGGCCAGGAGTCGGTCATCCCGGCGTCCGGGTTCGGTCGCGGCCCACTCGGCCTCCGCGGGAACGCCGCGCCGTGCGCCCCCTGCACGCCCGCGACCCCGTGCCCGGTCACCGGTCAGCCGCTGACGACGCCGACCGGCGACCCGGTCACGCAACCGCCGACGCAACCGGTCGAACAGCCCAACCCGGAACCGCCGAGTTTCGGCGGGCGCGGTCGCGGCGCGGATGTCGGGCAAAGCCTCATCCTGGACGGCGGGTACATCGAGAGCGCCGTGCCGCGGACGATGGCCCGGTTGCGGTTCGACGCCGGGTACGGCAACAACCGGCCCGACCGCGGCGAGTTCTTCTACGCGAAGTGCGGGTGCTTCCGCCCGCAGCCCGGCTCGAACGGCCCGCCGAAGCCGGAGCGGAACGTCGATTACCAGGAACTGACCACGTCCGTCGAGGTCGCGTTCACGCAGCGGTTCTCCGCGTTCTTCAACATCCCGGTCCGGTTCATCAACCCGGACGTGAACCAGAACGCCGCCGGCATTAGCGACATCAGCTTCGGCGGCAAGTACGCGCTCGTCTACAACGAGTGCCGCATCATCTCGCTCCTGCTGCGGTTCCAGGCGCCGGCCGGGAGCACGTCGCAGGGGCTGGGGAACGGGAACTGGTGGGTCGAACCGGGCCTGTTGTACCTGGAGCGGCTGAGCCAGAAGTGGCAGTTGTTCGGCGAGTTCCGGTTCCAGGCACCGCTGGGCACGCGGAGCGACTTCACGGGCAACCTGCTCCGGTACGGCCTCGGCACGAGCTACGTGGTGGCGCAGGGCCGGTGGGGCTACATCGCCCCGGTGGTCGAAATGGTCGGCTGGACCGTGCTGAGCGGGAAGGAACTGAACCCGGACCTCGGTCAGGCGGTGCGCGCCCACGGCGATACCATCGTGAACGCGAAGTTCGGCGTGCGCGTCGGCTTCGGTGAAGCGAACCCCGGCTTCCTGTCCCCGACGCGCTCGGACCTGTACGTCGGCTACGGCCGGGCGCTGACCGGCGAGGTATGGTACAAGGACCTGCTCCGCGTCGAGTACCGGCTGTTCTACTGATCGCCTCCGGAAACAGCCCGTTCGCCACGCGTGCCGCGGACCGGAAGGTCCGCGTGCCGCGTTTTCGTGTAACGTTTCCGGCGCCGCCCACTCTAACTTCTTGGCGGTCTTCTTGTGGGACAGGCTTTCAGCCTGTCGTGGTTGGACAGGCTGAAAGCCTGTCCCACAAGAAGAATGCACGTCGCCCGGAGGCTTCCCCTTGAAAATGGCCCTGATCGTGCTGGTTGTACTCGCCGCCGCCGCGCTCCTTTTCCTCCTGAACCGCGAAGACTTCACCATGCCGGAGAACTTCCCCGTACTGGACCCCGCGGAGATCGCGGCCGACCCCGCCGCACCCGTCGGCGAAACCGAACTGGCGACGTTCGGCTCCGGCTGCTTCTGGTGTACCGAGGCAGTGTTCCAGCAGATGAAAGGCGTGCGCAAGGTCGAATCGGGGTACAGCGGCGGGGCGGTGCCGTTCCCGACCTACGAGCAGGTGTGCGACGGCCGCACCGGGGACGCGGAAGTGGTGCAGGTCACGTTCGACCCGAAGCTGATCTCGTACCCCGAACTGCTCGAGGTGTTCTGGCGGTCGCACGACCCGACCACGCGGGACCGGCAGGGCAACGACCGCGGCCCGCAGTACCGCTCCGCGATCTTCACCCACTCCGAGCGCCAGCAGCAGTTGGCCGAGCGGTACAAGCAGAAGATCGACGCGGCCGGCGTGTTCCGCTCGCCGGTCGTGACCGAGATCACGTCGTACACGGTGTTCTACCCCGCGACCGGCGACCACCAGAACTTCTACGCGAGCAACCCGCGCCAGGGCTACTGTCGCGTCGTGATCGGCCCGAAGGTCGAGAAGCTCCGCAAGGTGTTCCAGGACAAGCTGAAGTCGGAATAGCCGAGCGGCGCGCCAGTTGCATAACCTCTTACGTCCGCGGCGGTCCGTTCGCCGCGCAACCGGCAGCTTCG